>NZ_CEYIHJ010000185.1:0-3344 GCF_982836095.1 Kosmotoga sp. | reverse complement strand
ATGTCCTGGACGTCGAAAAAAGCCTCCGGCCCACCGGAAAACAGATCTGTTTCTCTGGTTTCGGTCATTTTTTCATATGCCTTGATATCTTCCGGGGCGGCTTTGCCTGAGCGAATCAGTTCGAGAAGTATCTGTTCTTGTTCCGGCACACCAAAAACTTCGGGCTTTAGAAGAAGACGAATCGCCTTGCCATTACTTCGATTACCAAAAGTAAAGGCCATCTTGCCGTAATCTTTAAAAAAGAAATTACCTTTACCGAATGTACAGCCTGTCAGAACCTGGATGGCATCGCAGCAGCATGCATCATTTTCAACAATTGTGATAAGCTCTTCGTCGATTGATCGTTTGTGTTCCAGAAGCTTCATTGCAAGCTTTGCCGCGAGGTATCCTATGGTCACGCCCATACAGGTATGGCCATGAAACTTGACACATTCTTGAAAATCTTTTTCATTACGAATTGATTCAGGAACATTCATTGTTTCCCCCAAGATGAAGTGATAAGTTGAAAATTGGTGTCTGAAAAGACGAAGTATACACTTTTTGCCAGCAAAACTATACAAAGGGATGGTAGAATTTTCTAACGAATAAGGTTAGATTGTGTGAGGTACGAACCACAATCTGAACCGTTTGTTGGACGAGCCCGGCATTATATATAGAAAATAGCTTTTTGAGGCGAAGAGTGCTTTAGAGGACTTTGGGGAAAATTAGCAGAAAATCAATTTTGTAGTGTTTTCGAATTGTCAAAATTGGTCTATTTTGTGTTTTTCGTAGGCAATATAGCCTTATTTTGCACGTAGCTGTCCATTACCGTCATATGCGGATTTTTTTTGTAACCGTATGCTGTCTGGATTTTACATAACGTAGTTTTTCCTTGTAAGTATATCCATCAAAGCCAATTGCTTTGCCTCTTTTTTAGTAGGAATCATGGCTCGCAGGATTTCCATTTTCGCACCACATTTTTTACAAACAATCCCTGCTTTTTCTCGTATTTTTGTATACATTTGCACCGGATTGAATTGAAGAATGAGCTGTAATAGTTGTATTAGATTCTTACTGCACGGATGCAGGAACCCATAGCTCCTTACCTTGCGGAAGCCTCTGGGTAACACGTGCTGCATGAGCAGCCACAAAAAATATTCACCTTTTACGGTTTTGATTTTGGTCGTTTTGGTCTTGGAATCGGTGTACCTGAAGGTCACCTCACCATTTTCACATTTGAGGATATCTTTTTCTTGTATAACGCCTTTATAGAGATACCTCCCAAGGTAAATTAATGCTTTGTCACCATTACCTACGTTTTTACAATCAACCACCCATTTGGAGGGGCAGTTCCCGGGAACCTGTAATTTATTATCTACCAGTTCTTTTAACAGTTTGGCTCTAAACACTTTCGCCAAGGACTTATGATTAAACAGATATTTACCAGTTTTGACCCGCCATAACTTGCTCTTTGTATTGATACTGCCACCGGGAATAACCACATGAATATGTGGGTGGAAATTCAATTCACGGGAATGAGTATGCAATATGGCTGTAAAGCCTGCTTTACCACAGAGTTTCTTGTCATTTTTAGTGAATGTTTTTAACACGTCCTGAACACAGAAAAAGAGAATTGTATAAACAAGCTTCTGGTTCTTCCAGGCAAGATCTCTCAATTCTGATGGTAGAGTAAATGTGATCAAATAATACTCAGCCGGAAGCTGTTTACTCAATTGATTATCAATCCATTGCTGCCCTTCGTGACTTTGGCAATGCGGACAATTTCGGTGTCCGCAGGAATGAGGAATGAAACTGTATTCCTGACACTCAGGGTCGGAACATTGAACCAGCATATGGGGACTTGCCTCAGATCGGCAATTCTTCATTCTCTGTAGCGCATTTTTGTGAGACGGCAAGATGCTTTGATCATATTTGTCAACGTATCTATGTTCAAATTCTGTGATAATTTTTGAAAGTGGAATCATTGTGCACCTCCACAGTCCAGCTTGAAGGTGTCAACCAGGTCATTAATGATTTTGCAGGAATCCTGGTAATTGGCAGTGGTAAGATGAGTATATCTGGCTGTCGTCAATAGGCTGACGTGGCCAAGGATCTGCTGTAGCTCAATCAGATCAACGCCGGCTTCTAAAAGGTGAGTGGCATAACTGTGACGAAGGGAGTGGCACGAGACTTTTTTTTAAGCCCTATCTCTTCCACCACTTTTTTGATGGTTACTTGTATACCACCTCTGTCAAGAGGGACATCAACGAGAAGACGTTTCTCTGCTGAGCTTTTTCGACCAGGGAAGATGAATTCCGGGTGCCGATGACAACACCAGAAGTCCCTTAACACCTGTAATGTTTTGTGAGGCAGCGGTACAAAACGATCTTTGTTGCCTTTGGCATTACGAATATGCACCCTCATACGGTCTGAATCGATATCTCCAATTTTAAGCCTGAGACCTTCGCCAAGCCTTAATCCCATACTGTAGATGGTGAAGTAAAAGACCTTATAATCTATGATTTTGGTGGCATCAAATATTTTATTTGCTTGCTGTATGGTGACAATATCAGGAATCCTGCTAGTCTTGGGAGGCTTGATTAGTGGAATGTCTTCCCATGTTTTTTTTAATACATTGGTATAAAAGTATTTCAGACCATACAGATCAAGTTTTACCGTATTCCAGGAATGTGTCTCCAGAAGATCATGAAAATAGTCAAGCAGTTGATCCATACTGAGGTCGTCAACCCTACCATCAAAATAGTTGCCGATACGCCGCATTGCTCTTGAGTATGCCTCAATGGTCTTTGGTTGTAATCCATTTAGTTTTAGGTATTTACGGTGAGTAGAGTAAGCCTTGTTGAATTGTGGGTCTTTTGGTAAACTGGTGTTCATGGTATCCTCCTGAGATTAGATTTAAGATAAACACTGATGTGTTATCTATTTTCATAATCGCCTAGGATGATACAACATTTCAATAATTTATTTGCGGTGGTGTCGTTTTGCTTCCGCGTAGCGGCTCCGTCCAACAAAAAAATGCACCCGACTGGCTCACACGTCCGATTTTCGGATGTTAATCTGTCATTATCTCTCGCACCACCATTCCGGTAAATCCAAGGCCAGCCGGTGATTTAGAACGTTGAGTGCCTAAATACACCTCAGAAGTTCGTAGGCAATTTGAGGCACTATTGCATTTCCTAATCCCTTAATCCTGTCCACCCTATGGGGTACCCCATCATCTCTTCTACAAACAGGGGGTTCAGTAAATCCCCTGAAAGTGGTGCTTCCACAAAGTTTTCTGTGTTGCTCAAGCCTTGCTGTCTGCTGTTCGGGCCCCTGCGCTTGAAGTCCTGCGCTGTTGGCGT
>NZ_CEYIHJ010000184.1:2478-3381 GCF_982836095.1 Kosmotoga sp. | reverse complement strand
TCGCTGAATTCATTGAAATTGCCTTCATTGAGCATCATTTGCCTTGGATGCTCCCTTCCATCAGCTGATACTGCGATTGGTTCACCAAGAATAAGTGCTACACCCCCGTCTGCAATTCTTCCAAAGAACTTCATTTGCTCCTTTGAGACTGAACCACCGATTTGGCCCAACCCAGTTTTGAATGGAGCGGCGACAAAACGATTCTTCAACACTTTTTTGCCAATTTGAAAGGCAGTTGATGCAACCATTTCAATCCTCCTCTTATTGATACCCCGGCGGGGTAAATTCTCGTCAATTATTATAACACCGTTTTATATATATGCCATATGTATATAGCAATTTTTGAATTTGTTGAGTTAGAATACTTTTAAGCACCTTTAGAACCACAAAGGAGGGGGTAAAATGAAAATCCTCGTATTTGGCGGCATATTTTGGGATGTGTTTATCTATGGCAATGAACCCCATGAAGCAGAAATCCTTGAAATGCCCGGAGGCTCCGGGTTAAATATCGCATACGGCCTTTTTAAGCAAGGATTTGATGTCCACTTTTACTCAAACATTGGCTCTGACTGGCGTGGGAAAGAGATAAAGCGAATTCTTGCTGATGACAAATTCAATATCTCGCATATCAAGACATTAAACGACACAAAAACAGGACATCATATTGCCCTTAACGATAAACCAATTGCTGTTGACAGAGGCGCAAACAAAGAAAAAATAGATGTGCCTGTTATCGAAAAGGCCGATGTATGCGTTATAAACACGGAAATACCAAAAGAAGTTATACTGGATGCGTTAAAGATTCCTTCAAAATTGGCAGTGGTTGATCTCGGGCCCAGACCTGTTATATCGCCTGAAGAGCTTAAGAAAGCCTGTGATACAGAGTTGCTTCTTATAGGTACA
>NZ_CEYIHJ010000184.1:0-2468 GCF_982836095.1 Kosmotoga sp. | reverse complement strand
AGAAAAAGAGTGTAATGGAGCTTGTGATATTGTGAAACTCGGTCCTAAAGGCGCCCAGGTAAGAGATAAATTGATACCATCAGATACATTTGTATACCCTTATACAGTTGGTGCGGGCGATGCCTTTGACATCACTTTCATAACATTGTATCTCAGAACCCGGGATATGCTCTTCGCAACAAGATCAGCGGTGGAAGCATCACAAAAAATGACAAGGGAAGTGAAGGGGGCTTTTTCAAAGGCAAAGGCTCTTGAAAACCTAATCTGATTACCACCGCTTCACATTTTCACATACTTTAAAAATCACATAAGCTCTTGCATACAAAGGGGGATCTTCATTTTGATTCTCCTTTTTTTGAACCATATGGTATTCATACGTATATCCTGCTATTATTTTATCGCGCGGCCGCAGAAAACAAACAGGAGGTGTAAAGCGTGGGACTTGGTTCAACAGTAGTAAATCTCAGTAACACAAAAAGGCTTCAGATCGTTTGGGATACCGGAGTTGTGGAGGATGGAGAGCCTGTTTACTACAGACAATCCATATCCGTGGACAGCTCCATAACTGAACAGGAAGCCTACGATGCGGCTTATAATCTCGCTTCTCTTTCTACTTATACCATCAGCGAGATAAGGCTTATCAGCACAGACAGTCTTGGACCAATTGACTAATGAGGAGGTGTGATTAGTTGAAAACGCTTAACATGAGATGGTACGACTCGGCTCAGGGAAAGTCAAAAGGGCTTGTGCTTAGATCCCCAAAAGACGGTTTAACCCAAGCAGAAGTTCAGAATGTCATGGACGCACTTGTGACTCTCAAAGTCATCCCATCGAACTACGCAACGGACTATGCCAGCGTCATTGACAAAGCCACAAACGAACTTTTCAATTTGATCTGAGCAAATCCAAAAGCGGGCCCGAAGGGCCCGCTTTCATTAATGGAGGTGTAAAATGTACTTTCTCAAGTCATTAACCGGACTACTCTCTCTTGGCGCTTGTCTACTGGAAAGACCCGGTGAAGGAAGACAGAAGAAACAGGAACTAAAAAGCCTGTTGTATCAGGTTCTTCCAGAGGAAAATTGGAAAATCGACAAAGAATTGCTTGACGAAATTCTCGATAAAGCCATAGACATAGTGGTATCATGGTTAAACAGAACCATCTGGAAAACAGCCTAAAAGACCGCCTTCGGGCGGTCTTTTAACTGTGCAAATCACTTGGGTAGTTTCTTGACAAAGTATAGAATATTATATGGAGGGATTGCTATGTTTGGAGATCTGATGCTCCTCGGCATTGCGTTAGTTAGCTACTACTTTTTCATAAGATGGATAACACTTTACCTATGGCACGGGAAAAGTGTGCGAAAGGAAATAGCAGAAAAGGCAATAAAAACCTTCAAAAAAGTCGAAAATGAAGCTCCTGCTCATGAGAAGCTCATAATAGAATCGAAAATCCACAGGATAAAAGAATGGGCCTCATTTCATCTATCAGAACATAGGAAAGCCTGAAAGCGATTCTTTGAATACAAAATTCAGCTTTCAAGAAGGATGATGCCTGGTGAGAAAAAAGCCTTTCGAAATTTTCGAAAATGATAAGCTGAGCATTAAAATCGCCAAGATCACCACTCTTATCATTACTGCATTAATTGCTCTTGCTTTTGTAAGCAATGTAATATTTCCCGAAGAAGGAGAGTCTTTACCGACTCCTTACGAATTCCTCGAACTGATGTTCTTCCCCATGGGTGTGCTCGCTGGAATGCTTTTGGCATGGAAATGGAGACTAACGGGTCCATTGATTACAATCGGGAGTTTAGCAATATTTTACGCTTTAGAGTATCACGCCAAGCAAAGATTCCCCAGAGGCCTCACCCCTTTTTTAATAATAGTCCCAGCTTTTATTTTTTTGATAGATTATTTCGTTTCAAAAAATACTGGGTCCAGGGTTTAGTTGTCAGGGTTTAGCTGTTTTCTCTCGTGACTCGAAACTCGTCTCTTACCAGCCAGCCAAAACCCGCTATGAACTGCTTACGCAGTTGCTTTGAACTTCTAACAAAGTTGCCATGAACCGCTTCGCGGTTGCCTTGAACTGCTAGCGCAATCGACTAAGGAATGGAGTTTAGGGCATCAAGGAACGGGTTTAGGGTTTGGTTGTTGGGGTCTAGATGTTCTCTCTCGTGACTCGTAACTCGCAACTCGGCTCTTAATCTCGGTTCTCGATTTCTCGTATTCTCGGACTCTCGGATTCTCGCTTCTCGTCTCTTTAACTCATCACTCATCACTCATCATTCATAACTCATCACTCGGCTCTTGATACTCGTGACTCGAACCACGTAACTCGGCTTCTCGGTTCCTTTTTGACTGCTCTTTTGCTATTATCTTAATGAAACCTTTGGAGGTGATTTTATGAAAAAGTGCACGGCGCTTTTTGCTTTCCTTTTGATTGGTCTTGGTATTTTTGGAATAAGTTACAG
>NZ_CEYIHJ010000183.1:0-3483 GCF_982836095.1 Kosmotoga sp. | reverse complement strand
AAGCCAAAAATGTGACCATGAAGTTTGGAAACTTGACTGCCAACAACAACGTTAGCTTTTTTGTAGACAAGGGAGAGATAGTCAGTCTGATAGGTCCAAACGGGGCCGGGAAAACCACAATTTTTAACTGTATAAGCGGTTTTTACAAACCTTTTTCTGGAAGAGTGTATTTTGAAGGAAAAGATATTACAGGACTTTCTCCATATAAGATCACATCAATGGGGCTCACTCGCACGTTTCAAATAGTTAAGCCTCTGAAAGAAATGACCGTCAAGGAAAACATTCTCACCGGGGCATTCTTGAGAGCAAGCTCTCGTAGTGAGGCAGAGAAGATAGCGGATGAAATTTTGAAGATCACACATCTATCAGAAAAAAAAGACGTTCTTGCTGGTAGTCTCACTATAGCAGATAAGAAAAGGCTTGAAATAGCACGAGTGTTAGCCACGAAGCCCAAAATGATAATGCTCGATGAAGCCATGGCGGGTCTGAATCAAACCGAAACAAAGGAAGCAATGGAGCTTTGTCTGAACCTCAACAAGCAACACGGCATAACGCTTTTGATAGTTGAGCATGTTATGGAAGCTATCATGCCAATTTCGAATAGAGTCATCGTGCTGAATGCAGGAGAAAAAATCGCCGAGGGTTCTCCCGAGGAAATTGTAAACAATGAAGAAGTGATAAAAGCTTATCTGGGGGAGAGATATCATGCTAAAAGTAAACAAATTAACCGCAGGGTATGACAACGTTCCAGTTGTTTTTGACGTTAGTCTTGAAGTAAGAGAAGGCGAGCTTGTTTCAGTGGTGGGTTCAAATGGAGCCGGAAAGACAACAATTTTGAGAGCGATATCCGGATTGTTGAAGCCAATCTCTGGTAGTATCGAGTTCATGGGTAAAAGAATAGATAAACTCCCCGCTCATGAAATTGTCAAGCTGGGTATAGCACACGTGCCAGAGGGGAGGCACATTTTTGGCAAGATGAGCGTCAGAGATAACCTTCTAATGGGAGCTTACGCAATTGAAGATGATGCGGAAATCAACCGCCTGTTAGATAGGGTGTACGAGATATTCCCAGTGTTAAAGGAAAGAGAGAAACAGAAAGGTGAAACCATGTCTGGAGGCGAGCAGCAGATGCTTGCCATAGCGCGGGCTCTTATGGCAAAACCGAAGCTGCTTCTGGTAGATGAAATGTCACTTGGATTAATGCCGCTCATGGTTGACAAGGCGCTGGATGTTCTAAAACACGTGAACAAGGCGGGTGTAGCTGTGTTAATGGTTGAACAAAAGGTTCAGGAAGCTCTGGAAATAGCTGATAGGGGCTACATTCTCCAGACTGGAAAAATCGTTGCCCAGGGGACGGGTCAAGAGCTTTTGGGTAGCGAATTAGTGAAACAAGCTTACATGGGTATGTGAATTTCTCGCGTTTGGGAGAGATGAATTGGGGCATTGTTTTCTTATCTGCCCTATTACTGGTCGTAGTCATCATTTTTGGAGCAAAACACTGACCCACTAGCGTAAGTGTTTGTGTGTTCGTATCAATTCTTATGAAAGGAAGTAATAAAATGGCGAACTTTCGAGCGGAACTGTTCAATAAAAAGGCCTCTCATCCTAAAAACAAACCAGATCAGATTATTAAGACCATTGGGTTAAAACGTGGTCAAAGTATCGCTGATATTGGAGCTGGAGGAGGTTACTTTTCACTAAGGTTTGCTGAAATAGTAGGAGATGAAGGTAAAGTTTACGCTGTTGATACAAATCCAGAATTTTTACAAGTCATCAAAAGCAGCGCTAAGAAAAAGGGATTGAACAATATAGTCACAATCTTAATCAAAGATACATTGGATTTGCCTGAAAATAGTTTAGATTTCGTATTTATGAGAAATGTCACCCACCACATATTAAATCGCATAGAGCATTTCAAGAATTTAAAACGATTTTTAAAAGCTGATGGAAAGGTAATCATCATAGAGTATAAAAAGGGCAAATTTTTCACCTTTCGTGGATTATTTGGACATGATGTTCCTAAGGAAACTATTATGCGCGAAATGAAAGAAGCCGGATACACATTGGAAAAAGATTTTGATTTTTTAGCAGAACAGCATTTCACAATTTACTCAAAACGATCAGAGAGTGATTCGTAATTCATGAAAAAGAATATTAGCAACGGCGTATAAGAGCAGATATACGGCCATGTTTCGTTCTGTCAGATTCGCAAAGCCAAACGTTGTATATCTGCGGGCCGTTGTACGATATGCAAAGATATATGAGGGTGCAAGAGATATGAAGATCGAGGAACTGAATGAAAGAATAAAGGAATGTAAAAAATGTAGATTATCTGAAACCAGAACGAATGCTATCTGTGGCGAGGGGAACTTAGATTCCAAAATCATGATAATTGCTCAAGCACCGGGAGAAAATGAAGATAGAGAAGGGAAAATGTTCGTTGGACCTTCTGGAAAAGTATTGGACGAATTATTAGAATCAGCAGAAGTTAAGAGACATAAAATTTATATGACGAATTTGGTTAAATGTGTACTCCCAAAATGCAGAAAACCCAAGCAAGATGAAATCCAGGTTTGTAGTTATTATCTAAACGAGGAGATCAAATTGATAAACCCCAAAGTATTGGTTCCCTTGGGTTATTATGCCACCTGTTATATTTTTCAAAAACATGGCATTTTATCACCTTCAAAAGCAGAGTTTTCCTCGGTTTATGGTAGACTATTTTTAGCCGAAGATAGAAAAATACTACCTCTACCTCATCCCGCTGTTATTCTTTATAATCCCACACTCAAGCAAGATTTGATAAAAGCTTACAGAAAGTTGAGTGCATTACTTGTGAGTTGCAAATGGTATCAAGTGTGCCCGATGAAGAGATTTTATGAGGAAGGAAATCTGGATAAGAAGTGGATAGAATTGTACTGTAAAGGGGACTGGAAAAGTTGTGTTCGTTATCAAATGGAAGAAAGAGGCGAACCACATCCAGACTGGATGCTTCCTGATGGAACAATGGATGAAAATTTGCATAAATTGAGGTGATAAGATGAAAGTCACCATTGTTTATGATAATACCGTTTCAAAGGTAGGCCTCGAATCTGATTGGGGATTTTCTGCTCTCGTAGAATCAAAGGGAAGAAAGATACTTTTTGATACAGGAGCGAATGGAAGAATACTGCTTTCAAACATGCAAAAACTTAAAATCGATCCAAAGGAAATAGAAGATATTTTCATCTCTCATCTTCACCGGGATCATACAGGAGGTCTTTCGTCTTTTCTTGAAGTGAACGATCAGGTCAAACTATGGGTTCCCTCTTATTTTCCAGAGGTCAAAAATGCTAAAGAAGTGGTTGAGGTGAAAAAACCCACTGAGCTCTATGAGGGAATTTACTCTACGGGTGAACTTGAGAGAATAGAACAATCTCTCTGCGTTGAGACAAGAGAAGGTATCGTGGTCGTAGTAGGGTGTTCTCATCCAAGATTGAAGCA
>NZ_CEYIHJ010000182.1:0-3508 GCF_982836095.1 Kosmotoga sp. | reverse complement strand
TGGCACCCGGAGTAAGTGTTGAAGAAGTCCTGAAACAGACAGAAGCAAGCCTTATCGTTCCTGAAACTATCCCGAAAATGCGAGTAGGGTGATATTATGAATGCTTTTGAAATAGAGGAATATCTCAACAGTATTTTAGAACCGTGGAAATACGAAGATTTTTGCTTTAACGGAATTCAAATTGAAGGCAGCAGAAACGTAAAAAAGGTTGCTTTAGGTGTTTCATTCAATCTTGCTTTTATTGAGGAAGCAATTAATTGGAACGCTGATATGTTGCTGGTTCATCATGGGATCTTTGGGAAGGAATTTTTTAAACTGCGCGGTTATATAAAAAAAAGAGTAGAAAAGGTATTAGCAAATGGCTTGACACTCATGGGATACCACCTTCCTTTAGATGCTCATCCTGAATATGGCAACAACGCTTCGATAATCAAAGCTCTTGGCCTGAAGATTCAGGAGCCTTTTGATGTCGGATATATCGGTATCTATGACACTCCAATCGAAACGAATATTTTTCTTGATAGTCTGAAGAAACTTCTGAACAGGAAAGATTTATTGGCGTATATTAACAGACCAGCTGTCCAGAACGTGTGTGTGATCTCCGGAGGGGGAGCGAGTGATATTATAAAGCTGGAAGGAAAGGTAGATACTTTTATTACCGGTGAGGTAAAAGAGCATATACGCGATCTTTCAAGAGAGATGCAAATGAATTTCATAAATGCTGGACATTACTCAACTGAAACCTTTGGGGTAAGAAACCTTGGGAAAGTTTTAGAAGAAAAGTTCGGCATTGAAACGAAATTCTTTGATATCTACAACCAAGTGTGAGTACATGGCCGAAATTTGAGATTCGGTAAACACGACTACACCATGGATAGGCCCGGCTCCGCTAAGGGTAAGTGCTCCTTTGGAGCGGAAAAATCTGACGCCAACAGGGTTGAGGCTTGCGGCGCTGACTAAATCGTTGTGGGTTGTGCGTTGTAGGTTGTATGCTGCCGTATTCACAGTTCACCCCCTAAAAGGGTTGGACAAAGATTTACGTACAACCCACAACCGACAACCTACAACGAAAAAACCGGATCTCGGCTCTCGAAGCGCTTTCTAAACCCCAATATTAGACCCCAGACCCGGATTTATAGTGCGGGTTTTGGAGCGCTCATTCCCAGGGGAACACGTATTGGCTAAGGTTTAGCTCATCTCTTAGATGAATAAGCTGATTCCTCAGTACCTCGTTTAGCGGGGCTCCTTTGTCTTTTCTTTCAAGCCAGGCAATGTATTCTTTTTCCCCGGCAGTATAAATTTTCTCTGCTCCAGGCGCTTTTTTGGAATTTCTCAGCGCTCTCAGAATCTCGCCGGTGGTTTTTTTAAAACTTTCGAGGTCCGTAAAGGCTTCTATATCAATGGCAATGAAAAAGTGTCCCAAGTTATAAGGGATTCTTTTTCCATTTTCATCAAAACCGGAGAGCATTTTTAAGAAAGCTCCACCCTGGAGGGCTGCCGAAAGTATTTCAACTACTGTGGCATAGCCATAGCCTTTGTAGCCTGCTGTTTTTTCTCCAATGCCTCCAAGCGGCACGAGAGCCGCTGTGCCCTTTTTGAGATCCTCGAGTATCTGCATGGTATCCGTTCGGGTATTACCATCTTGACCTATAACCCAGCCTTCAGGTATTTTTTTACCAGCCCTTGCATAAACTTCTATCTTCCCACGCTGAGAAACACTTGTAGCACAATCTAATACAAAAGGGAATTCTTCGTCTGTAGGCATTCCGAAGGTGAGCGGGTTTGTGCCAAGCATGGGTTCAACGCCAAAGGTTGGCGCGATGGAAGGTCTCGCATTTGTCCCGGTGATACCTATCATTCCTGCATCAACGGCCATTAAGGCGTAGTATCCTGCTATTCCGTAATGTGTTGAATTTCTCACCGCAACCATCCCCATACCATACTTTTTTGCTTTTCTTATGGCCAAATTCATGGCTTTGTATCCAATCACATGCCCCATGCCGTTATGACCGTCAACAACAGCGGTTGTAGGCGACTCTCTTACAATTTCAAATTTCGTAATAGGGCTTTGAATGCCAGCCCTAATTCTGTCAACATAGATGGGTTTAAGCCTTCCCACACCGTGGGAGTCAATCCCTCTTTTGTCTGAGGTGATAAGAACGTTGGCACAGATTTTTGCATCTTCTTCGGGAACTCCAAGCTTCATAAAAACATCTGCCATGAAATGCTCTAAAGTATCAAAGTCCACCCAATAAACATCTTCGTAGATCATTGTGAATCCCTCCTATCTTAAAAGAATATAACATTATTTATAGCATTGATTGATGAAAAATGAGCTTTTATGTTAGGATTTGAACATGAAATGGTTAGGTAGTAATTTTATGAGATTTTTGCTTGGCTTAGCGGCTTTCTTTTTGCTTATCATTTTATTAGAAGTGTTGAGTAACCCGAACGGCATAGAACTCTCAGGTGAATGGAAGCTCGTTCATCCTGATGGGGAAGTGGAGCTTGTAGAAACTCCTTTTTATAAGATTGTAAACACCCTGGGAACATATAGGGCTGTAAAAACCTTTTCATATTGTGAAGGTGATGCGATAATGCTTTTAGGTGTTTACAATCGCGGAATGAGAATATATCTCAATGGAATATTACTAAAAGAAATAGGGGATTTTGAATCAGGAACCGCGAACATATGGAATCTTTCTCATCTCATTCGTTTTGACAAAAAACTGCTAAAGGATACAAATACCTTAACACTGGATATGAAAATCGTTTATGACGTAGGAATACAACGAGCTCCCTTGATCGTTAAATATACCGCGGTGAGTTGGCGTAATAGCATATTGAATTTCTTCATTAGTGATATATATTTGCTTGCTATGGGTGGTGGAATCATCCTTGGTGTTGTTTTACTAGTTTTTGGCTTTTCAGTCCCCGGGGATCATGTCCATTTCGTTTATATTGCAACTGCGTCGTTATTGTCTTCGATCTTCTTGTTAGAATTTGTTTATAGAGAAACCACGGGCAGTATAGATTCACTACTGTTGTTTGAGAAAGCCACCCTTGCAACTGGACTGGTGGCAATAGCCTTTCTGGTTCTGGGCGTGTCGAAATTCGTTGGGACAAAGAAAAAGTTTTCGAGTTTAATTTTTACATCTAACCTTTCTGGAGTTATTTTTATCTTTTCAATTCCAAACTTGATAACCTTTAAAAAAATGCAGATTGTTTACGATCTTCTTTTTGTGATTAGCGCTATAACTTTGGCTATTATGGTTTTTAAGTATAGGAAGAAATATCTTATCTTTTCGACGACTTTTTTCGCAGCCACAATTTTATACTCTGTAATCGCTGAATTAACAGGGATTCAGGGCATATATATTTCTGGTTATGGTGTTCTTATAGCCTCACTTGGTTTTGGCATAGCTTTGATAGAAAATTATAGAGACATTTATAAAAAGGTGGAAATAATTCATAAGAAATCGCTTATTGACCCTTTAACGGGGGCTTT
>NZ_CEYIHJ010000181.1:0-3605 GCF_982836095.1 Kosmotoga sp. | reverse complement strand
TGTAACAATCTTTTTAAAGTCTACTAAAAGATCAAACATTGCTTTGTAGATCGGAAGATGTTCGTAATTGTAACGTGCCAAAAACACCCTCAGTAAAATTTATCGCGGACAGGGGGATAATCCCCCTGCACCCCCTAAATATTCAAATATTCCAATGATCCATCATTATCTTCGGGAACACACTGCAAAACCCCGAAAGTAGCTGGCTTTGTCGCGGAGCATAGAGTCCTCGCTGCCGCTTTTAAAGTTGAAGTACCAAGCCGACGACCAACCATCTGTTTCACCGGACCACACCCACCATCCGGTGGTTTGCAACAAAGGCGTCCTGTTTTGTAGCCCTGCCCCCTTCTTATACAGAGTTTTAAGCTCTTGCCTTGTCGGCATACGCCAACCCCCGCCTGCAACATTCAGACCCTCAACCCATCTTTTGGCCTTATTCCATTCTGTACCTCGATTAGGTCCGGCAACCCATTTAAGTCCCGTATTTTTGTCATAAACCACACCAGTGGTATAAGCTATAAAATTGCCATCTCTCTTAATCTCTCGGCCTAATTCTTCCTCTAAACGTTTCCGTTCTTCTATTTCTTTTCTTTTTTTTATAAGTATCGCTTGTTCTTCTAGGCGCTTCTTTTCTGCTAAAATCTTTCTCTCTGTCGGACTGAGTAAAATAGCAGATAGGTCCCCTATATAAACATTATCTGCCCATCCTGGTGGGCATTTCGCAACCAAACCCTGCCAAGCCGCTTCCTTCATGGATGCTCCGTATTTTGATTGGACAATCTGCTTGTACTTTTCAACCTCAGGTTTCAGCATGGTAGAAATTTGTTTGTCACGTTCAAGCTTTAATGCTCTGATTTCGGCATTGCGTTTGGCTTCTTCAATTTCGCGCTGTTTGCGTAATCGTTCCATTTTAGCCGCTTGAGACTCCTTCTGTTTGACTATGGCCAGCATGGCATCCAGACTGTCATCCTGTCGTACAGCTGGACTACCCAAGCGTTTTTGCATAGCCTCAATTTTGGCATCTAATTCTGAAACTTGTTGCTCATATGTGGCAATTTCCGCATCCTCACGTTTTTTGGCAGCAATCGCATTAGCTTCCATTTTTTGAAGACGCTCAAGCTGAACCTGTTTGGTTTGTGCTTCGGACGATAACTGTTTTAATTTATAGTTCTGCTTTAAAAACAATACGATCTCCCCTCCTTGCTGGCCACCGGTACCCACCAGAGAACTCCATTGGGGAAATTGCTGGGCGTTTTCTATCACGCCAGCTTTGATTTTTGGATATAAATCCGATGGTATCAAAAAAGGTTTCTGGTTATCTTCTAACGTTTTAACTAGAAAATAGGAAAAGACGCTGTTCTTACCAAATCCCTCGTCACTAACCGGTTCGAGTCCTCCTGAAGCTATCGCCAGGCGGGAGTTAAGCCCATAAACGCTTTTAATACGGGCATCTGTGACCTCAGGAAGTTTCCCACGCTGACCGCGAAAAAAATCTCCTGCAAAGCATGAGTCAGAGATCAGCAAAATATGTTTGGCCTTGATTGCATCAACTCTGAGGTAATTCTTGATATCATGATTTGAGATCCATGCAGCCACATCCTTTGTTCCGCTTTCAACGGGTATCCAAAAACCTTCCCTGGTAATGGGGTCCAGATGACCATGGCCAGCGTAAAAAACCACCAGCGAGTCCTCGGGACTGGTTTTATTGGCGAGATAACGAAGTTGACCTAAAATATTCCGACGCGTGGCCTGCTCATCGTAAAGTTCAACCAGATGATCCTGATCGAAATAATAGCGTTCCAGCAACACATCCCGTACGGCCTTGGCATCGTTCACCGCTGTCTTGAGCCTCGGCCACTCCAGATAAGTATCGATACCGATAACAAAAAGCCACTGGTCGCCCTTAACCTGTTCACCTGATGGCGATACCGGTCGAACAGCAATGGCCTTAACTTTTTCAGGACAATAAAGAATTAGCGAAGTGACTGCGATTAAAGAAAGAAAGATGATTTTTGTATACTTTGCCATATCGCACTCCTGTTAGAATACCAATATTTCCGGCTTGAAATTGATCTATTCCAGTATCTAACTCTTTTATGGAGGTTGTTGGTTTTTACAATAAGCATTAGAATATTAAGGATAATATCTAAGAGAACAAGCAATAACTTATTTGGAACGCACAGCAAAACCTCGAGCGTTGGCGGAAATATCGAGATAACTCCAAGACTCGTGGCCGTTATAGAATTCGAAGTTCCAAGCTGAAGACGGATTATTCTTTTTGCCAGACCATACCCAATATCCGGTGGTTTTCAATAAAGATGTCATGTTTCGTTTTCCTGTTCCTTTATTGTATAAAGTTTTAAGCTCATTTATTGTCGGCATCCGCCAGCCGCCACCAGCAACGTTAAGATTTTCAACCCAGCGTTTGGCGTCGTTCCAGTTTGTATTCTTGTCAGGCCCGGCATACCATTCAAGCATAGTATTTTTATCCCAAACAATACCATTATCATATACTATAAAACGAAAGTCATCAGAAACATTAAATATCGCTTTATATTTTTCATTTTTTTCAGGGCCGTGAAAAATAATTTTATCAATCCGTTGGCCGTCCAATGTAGCTTGCATAAGTACTTCGGGCACCAGCAAGTTTGGATTGTATTTGTACTCGCGAGCATTTTGCTTTGGAATATTAACTGTAAATTTTGTAGTCGTCCCTTCAAAAGTCAATGCACCCAACATCATTTGAGGTTTCAGTTTATACGATAAAAATTTAAACGATACCTTCGACGCCGGAATTACAAACCGTTTTTCCTCTAAAGTTTTTATTTGATCTTCCAAAGGTTTTATCTGGCTGTTCCGAGCAGATGTTAGTTCTCTGCGCAAGGCTGCAAGCTTTTGCTGCTTTTCCTGGCGGACTGGTTCTGCCTTGATCTGGGCTTTATCAAAACGGGCTTTGTAATCAGCTTCAGTTTCAAATTCCTTATCCCATGGAGATGTGTAAGTAAGGCGCGAAATCTTGTCATAATAAAATTTTTCTATGCTCTGGGTCTGATTACTTAATTCTGCTGAAAAGTCATTATAGATTTTATACCGCTGTGCTTCTATCCGTTTTAGTTCGGCCACAGCAGATTCAATAGTAGCACCACCGGTAAGGCCAGAACCGAGTTCTTGACGCATTTTTTCTGCCTGCATTCGAAGCATGGCCAGTCTCTGTTCGTTTTCACGCTCCTGCTGCTCCTGATACCTGGTCTGCTGCTCTGCTTCAAGAGCTGCCTGTTTTTGACGCCTTAATGCTTCTTGTTTCTGTTGTTTGCGAATTTGAACCTGCTTTAGCTCAGCTTCCTTGATGAGACGTTGACGCTCCAGCTCACGCTGCCTGGATTCATCCTTTGCTCTTGCGGCTTCCTTTTTTAATTGTTTGAGACGGGCCATATCCGCCTCTAGGGCATCCACCTCGGCGTTTAAATCACGGCTTCTTTTCTCCAGATCCGGCACAAACACGAAATCACCGGTTCCGTAAATTTCACCGTCCACAGGACGCTGGGTATGTCCGCGTGCCGCCGCATCGCCGTAAACCCTTTTTTTGAGGTCCTGCCCCAATTCTC
>NZ_CEYIHJ010000180.1:1255-3610 GCF_982836095.1 Kosmotoga sp. | reverse complement strand
CACGTTTTCAATATCAAGTTCAAGAACGTACCCGTCATTTTTCTTAACAAATTGACCGTTCAGGATCTGAATTTTTTTCTCTCCAGTGTCATCGATATTTACAACAATCTGTATCGCGTATCGGACAATGGTTACAATATTCGCACTATTTTCCGAAACGGTCTCATTCTTATTTACAACGGGTTCAACCATTATCACGCTCCAGTACGTTCCTGTAAGGCTGGCATCCTTGGTTGATGGTACATGAACTGTATAATTGATGGTAAAGTCAGTTTCTGGAAGGATAGTGGCATAGGCAGGTGAAAAATCGATCCAGAGGGCATTTGAACGCTCGAGTGTGCCTGGTTCTGGATAAATCGAGGTTCCGTCAGCGTAAAAGGCATAATCGGATTGATATACTCTTATATTTTCAATAGATTTCTCGCTGTTATATAAGATAATTTCTCCTTTTAACACTGAACCCTGAGAAGCTATAAAATCATGAGCAAGACCATTTGTTACGACCACCTGTGAAAAACCATTTAAGAAAAAAACTATCAAAAAAGAGAAGAAAACGATTCTGGATTTCATCATACCGCCTCCGTCAATATTCAGTAACGGTAAATACAACTTTTGTTTTATACCTGTCTGTGTAAATCGGAAAATTCGTTATGAACAATTTGTACTGAATGCCTATATCATAAATATTCCCTTTTCCGGTAAAAAAATCATTGTCAAAGGGTTCTATTTCTAAGAAAGCTTCGCCACCGTTTATTTTTCCGGGATTTGCCGTGCCGTTGTTGATGCGTTTGACGAAAAGTGCGAAGTTTCCCGACCAATTCACATCAATTCTTCTCACGGTTATTTTCCATTTCTGCTTATTAGATACATCGTCAATCGACAGCGTTATATCATCATCAGTGATATATTCCTGTTTAATAGGGCTTCCGGCATCTCCCGTAACGGAACCAATATTTATCTTGATTACGATCCGCCTTGGACTGCGAGTCAGGTTAATCCCGAAAAATTGTGTTGTCACGAGGAAAATCAGCGAAAAAACGAATATTCGTATAAAATGTAGAGAAAAAGGCGGCTTTATCAACCGCCTTATACAGTACAAAGCCACTGGAGCTTTGGAATTCACGAAGCCTCCGTAAGAGTAAACGTTATCGTGATTGTTGGATTTGTAATATTAAGCTTAGATCCGTCAGTTATTTCCAGCGAATAAGTCAACTTAGCGCCAGAAGTGGTTTCGGTTCCAGTCCATCCAGAACTTATTCCTGTGATAATATCCTGAGCAGTGTCTTTGCTTAGCGTAATCTCACCAGCTGAACTTCCAAGTGTGCCTGTGCCACCAGATGGAGCAGTGACTGATAACTTCAGCGCAAGTCCAGTGGGTACGTCTGTGTCAAGTTGGGCGGTAATCTTCCTCGTTTTCTCCGATTCAACGATTGATGTATAACGCAGATAACCACCGTCAACACTTGTTGAAACGACGGGCGAATCACCGGCATTTGCTTTAACTGGAGCATTAACTTCAAGAGTCACGCTGCCAACCGTTACATTGAGTACCGCAATGTCTTTAACGTTAATAATAATGTTTTGGGTGACAGAATCACTTGCGCCAAGGATTGTAACCCCCAAAAGCATCAAAACCGCGATAAAAATCAAAAGCCGCGTCTTCACGAAAAACTCTCCCCTTTCTTTGAGAAATATTAGCAGTTAGTAATGCATACGATTGATGCGATATAGCGATTATATAGCTATATACTTTCAACATAATATACTATATAAGACGCTATAATAAGAAACATACTCAAAAAAACGACTAATATAATTTTATCAAATTCAAAGCACATAAATCAAGAGAACGAATTGCCTCATAAAAAATAGCTATCTAAAACCTCACCCCAGACCCGCACTGCCAGAACCAGAGTTTGGGGTTTAGTTGTTGGGGTTTAGATGTTCTCTCTCTCGTAACTCGAATCACGTAACTCGGTTCTTTAAGAATCGGGTTTAGGGTTTAGTAAGAACTATCCCTCGGACCCAAGCCCCCAGACCTGCATTTTAATATAGGGAGGAGGTCAATAATACTTTGGCTTTAAAGCGCGAATTGCCTTCAATAGATATAACAAACAATCTATTGGGACGGAAAATATAAAAAAGCGGACAGATTTAGCGACCAAACCCTATGTGCGGGGATAATTTTACGGTGAATTTTTGAGTACAGAAAGCGAAGCTTTGGAATTATTAAAATTCTCTGAAGGAGTTTAATGAAAAAGCCGGGGGCATTTCCCGGCTTTTTCAACTAAATTTCTATCTTCTTCACAAGGCTATCGATCAGTTTGTCATCAGCGATAAAAGGTATGGTAATGT
>NZ_CEYIHJ010000180.1:0-1245 GCF_982836095.1 Kosmotoga sp. | reverse complement strand
GATCCTCACCGAAGTTCTTTTTGTTATATTCAATAGCGGTTTCTATCGAATGCTCATTTCGCGCCCAGGCTCTTCTAGAAACACCGCTCATGACATCCCAGGCTATTGCGGTCTTGATTATCTCATCTACGCGTCGGCTACCATCGAGTACGAGACCAAAGCCGCCGTTGATCGCCTTTCCAATACCCACGCCACCACCATTATGGAGAGAAACAAGTGTCATACCTCTCGCTGCGTTACCGGCAAAGCAGTGGGTTGCCATATCAGCCATGATATTACTTCCGTCTTTGATGTTGGATGTCTCTCTGTATGGTGAGTCAGTTCCGCCTGTATCGTGATGGTCCCTACCTATCATCACCGGGCCTATTTCTCCCCTTCTTACCATTTCGTTGAATTTCAAGGCTATGCGCATTCTACCTTCGGCATCTGAATAGAGTATTCTCGCCTGAGTACCGACGACAAGATTGTTTTTCTCAGCGTTCTTGATCCAGATGTAATTATCCCTATCCTGCCCACGCCTATTGGGGTCAATACAATCCATTGCCGCTTTATCGGTTTTGATGAGATCTTCGTGTTTGCCACTAAGGCACACCCATCTGAAGGGACCGTAACCGTAATCGAAGAGCATGGGACCCATTATGTCTTCAACATATGAAGGGAAAATGAAACCTTCGCTTGTATCTACACCATTCTTTGCGATCTCTTTTGCACCAGCGTCAAAAACCGCCTTCATAAAGCTGTTTCCGTAATCAAAGAAATATGTGCCCCTATCCACAAGAATTTTAATAAGTTCAAAATGCTTTCTCAGTGATTTGTCTACAAGCTCTCTGAATGTTCTTTTGTCTTTGCTCAAAAGCTCTGTACGTTCTTCAAAGGTAATACCTTGAGGACAATAGCCACCATCGTATGGGGCGTGGCAGGAAGTCTGGTCAGAAAGAAGATCAATATGAATCTTATGATCAACAGCGTATTGTAGAAGATCCACAATATTGCCATGATAGCCAATGGAAATGCTCTTTCCGTTCCTCAAATGTTCATGAGCAATTTTGAAAGCTTCTTCTAAGTTGCCAGTTGCAGTATCGAGCCATCCTTGATCCAGCCGGGTTTTTATTCTGGAGTAATCCACTTCCGCAATGATACCAACCCCATTTGCAATAGTTACTGCTTTTGCTTGAGCGCCACTCATGCCACCAAGGCCAGAAGAAACAAAGAGGAACCCTTTTAGATCACCATGTTCAGGAACGC
>NZ_CEYIHJ010000179.1:0-3611 GCF_982836095.1 Kosmotoga sp. | reverse complement strand
ACCTCAGTGCTTCTGAAATGCCAAATCCCTCATCAAGAAGCAACGCCACTATTTCTCGTTGCCTGGATGCACTACTGTTTTTTTTAATGTCTCAATGACGATCGTCTGTTTCCCGATTACCTTGAAATTGTTGTTTCATTAGTTAGTGATATAAAAATGTTTCAGATTTCTTTTAAAACTTCTTGGCAGTATGTAATGCAACGCGTTTCATCTTGAGATATACTCTTTGTGAAGGTTGTGAAATATATACATGACTATTTTTTGATGCGCTCATAAAAACCTTTACTTTCACCAACATAATGGCTTTTCTTTCTATGGAAAAACGCTGAAAAGAGTAGGGTGATACTTCTATAATGCTTCTTGTGTTCAAAAGATTTGCTGAACTTCTTTAGCTAACCTTCCAAACTGCTTTAGGAGGCGAGAAAATGAAATCCGTTGTTATTATCATAATATGCCTGGCTTTTTTAGCTGGGTGCAATGTGATGGACAGTTCAGGTACGGAAGACTTCAAACTGCTTGCAGAAGAACCGGCAAGCATTATAATTGAAGTCCTAAAGGTAGAAGCAACACTAATGGAAAATGGAAAAGAAGTAATTGTTGCAGATTGCTGGGAGGATATAGATATTCTAAACGATGCGGAAATAAATAAAATGGTTCATTATGTGGCTATGAACATTGATGCAACCCTGACGAATATATTCTTCCACACCGGGGAAATTACACTCACAGCGATCGAGATCCCTTACACTTGTAAAATTCCATCCGGGAAACTCCATATCAATCTCCCTGTTATGTCTGTTAAAACGCTCCGACAGGTAAGATTTTCTTATGATGTGGAATATCGCCACCCAACCGATGAGAAATACATTGTCGAACCCGTAATAAAAATCATTGAGGTCATTCCAAACAGTCCTCCTTATATTTGCGATCGTTCTCCATTGGATGGGGCTGTAGATGTCCTGTGTGAAGATAACATGTCCTGGGCATTCAGCGATCCTGATGGAGATATCTTGATATATGATGTGTATTTCGGCACAAACCCAACTCCAACACTTTCAGCATCAGAAATTGTTGATACGTATTATGCTCCAAGCGAGATAAATGGCCACACAACGTACTACTGGAAAGTAGTTGCCAGAGATGGTTGGGGAGGAGAGACTGAAGAACCTGTCTGGAGTTTTACAACCGCTAGCCGACCTCCTGAGATTTCTATACCTGATCAATGTATATACGAAAATGAGACCCTTACTCTTAACCTGCTTGTTTACGCCTCCGATCAAGATGATGA
Source organism: Kosmotoga sp. (assembly GCF_982836095.1). NCBI lineage: Bacteria > Thermotogati > Thermotogota > Thermotogae > Kosmotogales > Kosmotogaceae > Kosmotoga > Kosmotoga sp. The sequence goes on along the minus strand of NZ_CEYIHJ010000179.1, from coordinate 2,323 downwards.
CCCATTGAGTTTCATCTTACTGAGTGGAGTTGGAAATATGACAGATGCAACATACACCTACAGCCCCGATTATGATGCATCTGGAACACATGAAGTTGAAATTGAAGTAAGCGATGGATGGGGTGGAAATGCAACAAACACATTTATAATAACGGTTATAAACGTCAATAGAGCACCTTTAATCCCATCATATCCTTCACCAGAAAATGGAGAAGTTGACGTCTCTCTCGATATCACCCTTTCATGGAAATGTGGTGACCCCGATGGAGATTCCTTGACGTATGATGTGTATTTTGGCTCTAGTTCAACTCCAGCACTTGTAGCGTCTGATATCGTATCACCAGAATACAATCCAGGTATTTTAGATGCCAATACAACTCACTACTGGAAAATAGTTGCTAAGGACGGGAAAGAAGAAGCTGAAGGGCCTCTCTGGAGTTTCAAGACAATACTTCCAAACCGTCCACCCGAAATCCCGCTCTTGATTCTTCCAGAGAACGAAAGCACTGTAAGTGGACCAGAGGTGGAGTTCCTATGGGAATGTATTGACCCGGACGGCGATCCGTTGTTGTATGATTTCTACCTCGCGCCAGAGACTGAGCCTTTTGAATTACCGTATTTAATGGATTACCCGGAAAATCACCTTCTTATTTCTGTTGAAGAGCTTCCACCTGAGTTTGAAACCTGGCGCTGGAAGGTAGTTGCCAAAGATGGAAAGGGTGGAATGAGCGAAAGTGAGACCTGGATGTTTACAGTTCTTCATGAACCTCCTCTAATAGACATTTGGGGAGGGTATGGGTCTGAACCCGGGCAGTTCAATGAACCTGTGGGAATATGTATTGATACAGAAGGCTATTTCTATGTAGCAGACTCCTGGTTTGAACCGGACTATGGGAACCACCGCGTGCAGAAGTTCTTTCTTGATGGCACGTTTTTCACTATGTGGGGAGAAGGTTGGCAACCCGATTATGTATTAAAAGCTCCTTTTGATATCGAAGTGGATGGACGAGATCTTGCCTATGTAATAGATACTGTTGAGTGTAAAGTCAAGATATTCAAATCTCCTCCTGGAGATACGGAGGTGCGGTTCGTCCAGGAGTTTGGTAAACCCGGCGAAGAATTAGGCGAATTCATGAGGCCTATGGGAGTTGCTATAGGAGACGAACCTGAAAATCTAAGGACTGTATATGTAGCAGATACAGAAAACCACCGCATTCAAAAATTCACATTAGATTGGTTGTATGAGCCTCCGATTTTCAAGATCATTTCTGTTATTGAATGGGGAGGTTTTGGCTCCGGTCCCGGGCAGTTTATTTCTCCACATGGTATTGCTGTTTATAGAGATCTCGTATTTGTAGCTGATGAAGGCAACTGCAGAATTCAAGTCTTTAATAATTTTGGTGAATATCTCTACGAATGGGGAGAACCCGGTGAAGGTCCCGGGCAATTTGTGTCTGTATGGGGAATAGCTGTCTCTCCAGATTGGAGCTTAAATCCATTAGTATATGTAACAGATCCTCTAAGTGGTAGAGTGCTTGTATTTACCATAGAAGGTGAATTCATCACGCAATTTGGTAGATGGGGAACTGCTCCAGGCGAGTTTAGAGATCCATTTGGAGTTGCCGTTGATTATGAGGGATTCATCTACGTTGCTGATACGGGAAATCAAAGAATACAAAAGTTTGCACCAATCTGGTGATTTTTAAGGTAAATTTTGAAATTGGCTCGTTCATGATATAATTTTTAAAACATTTCGAGGAGTGAGATGATGAAAAAACTCTCTTTTAACGAGTCAAAAAAGCTTTTTTCTTTTCTTTCCAGAGAAAAGGAATATAACCTTTTCATAATTGGTGACATAGAAAACACAAGCCCCGATGCCGATTATATGGAAATCTTCATAGATGGGGAGTTGGAGCAGCCAAAAGGGGTGCTTATGAGGTATTACAAATTCTTTGTTATCTATTCACCGGATGAAATGGATTATAAATCTGCTGCTGAAATAATTAGGAGTTTCAAACAGGCAATGATCTTGAGTGGAAAAACAAGTTGCATAGATAAAATAACCCCTTATTTGAAAGACATGATAAAGGAAGAATCAAAAATGCACTTTGCGGTGCTTAAAGAGCCAAATTTGGATTATTGTGGCCTTCCCGTAAGGAGGGCATCGATTGAAGACGCCGGGCAGTTGCTCGATTTACTCAACTCAATTGAAGAGTTTTATGTAACAGATGAAGAGTCATTTAATGAATCATTGAAAAAGGGCACCACGAGGCGTTATGTTGTTGAAAAAGATGGAAAGATAGTTTCAACTGCTGCAAGCACT
>NZ_CEYIHJ010000178.1:0-3654 GCF_982836095.1 Kosmotoga sp. | reverse complement strand
GAAAAGTCCACGTGCCCCGGGGTGTCAATAATGTTTATCTCGTATTCGCTGCCGTCTTCAGATTGATATAGTATCTTCACAGGTGTTGCTTTTATTGTTATTCCACGTTCGCGTTCAATGTCCATAGTATCAAGGTATTGCGCTTTCATCTTCCGCTTCTCTATGGTGTGTGTGTATTCCAAAATTCTATCCACGAGCGTCGTTTTCCCATGGTCTATATGCGCGATTATTGATATGTTTCTTATTCGTTCCTTCTTGTACATTGCGACTCCTCCCGCCAAATCTTACTTGTACAATAGATTTTATCAGATTTGCTACAAGTTGGCTGCGACTTCTATGAGACAAGAGCGTTAACCGGAATAAACGGCATAAAAAAACAGGGGAGTTAACTCCCCTGTCGGTAACTTCGAATCTATTTTTCGCCTATAATTTCTTTCACAAAATTCGGGAGCGCAAAAGATGCTTTGTGAATTTCCGGGTTGTAGTATTTTAATTCGCTTTCAAATGGAGCCACCTTTTCGGGATTATAGTCATTAAGGGGGTGGTACTTCTTTGAAGCGTAGGTATAACTCCACATACCGGATGGATAAGTTGTCATGAATCCCATATAGAGCTTGGTGATGGGAAAAACCGAAGAGATTCTGCTGTGTGCAATGGCCACCCAGCCTTTATCGTAGAAGGGGTCCTCGGTCTCGGCTGAAAAGACGCCGTCTTCCTTTAGGGCTTTATAACAATTCTGATAAAATTCTTTGGTGAAAAGATGCCCGCCTTCACCAGCGGTAGGATCTGTGGAATCGATTATTATGGCATCAAAATAGTCGTTGAACTGTTTGATGTATTCAGCGCCATTTTTGTTTACAATTTTCGCTCTCGGGTCATCAAATCCCACAGAAGTTGGCAGATACTTTCTAGCCGCTTCTATCACATGAGAATCAATTTCACAAAGTATGGCCTCTTCAATGCTGGGATGTCTCAAAACTTCTCTCAGGCTTCCGCCGTCTCCTCCACCTATGATGAGGACTTTTTTCGGTTCTGGGTGCATAAACAGCGGAACGTGCACGAGCATTTCATGATACATAAATTCATCGACTTCCGTCATCATTGTAATACCATCAAGGGCAAAAACCATTCCGAAATCTGGATGTTCGAAGATGTCAATTCTCTGATATGGACTTTGGTATGAATAAACCAACTTCTTCATCTTCATGAAGATTCCCGTGTTTCCACCCGTGTAGTATTCCATATACATTAAATGATTCAATGTTCTCAATTCTCTTTCGGGTTTATTGACCATAATATTTCCTCCTCACTCTCATTGTTCGATCTTATGCGGGGCGTTATCGGGAATGCCAACCTCTGAATATATGCCCCTGAGATGTTCAGATACATCAGTTCTTTCAGCTTCGAGTTTTATTCTCAAGTATTCGAAAGCTTTCCATGGATTAACCTCGTCTCCGCAGGTGAACAGGTCAACAGCGGCATATCCATATTCAGGCCATGTGTGAATTGTGAGATGAGATTCTGCGATAACGACAACGCCGCTTATGCCGTGAGGGAGAAACCTGTGGAAAGAAGAATCAACAATAGTAGCTCCGGCCACCTCAGCAGCCTCTCGCATTGATTTTACCACGTGGTCAAGGTCATCGAGTGTCTCCGGAGAACACTCATAAAATTCCGCCACCAGGTGACGGCCCAGAGCCCTGACTTTTTTCACTTATACTTCCCTCCATATATCAAAAATTAAGACCCCCCCGTTAGGGTAAGGTCATTTAATAATTTGCACATTGCGTAAAGCATTATAATTTTTTTTGCTCCCAAAAGTCAAACACTGATTGTAAAAACCTCGTTAACAGGTGTAACGTCCCTATGGTAAAATCAGGTTCGAAAACTTCAAAATGCAGGAGGTTCGTAAATGTTTTTCAGACAAGATATGGGAATAGACTTGGGTACAGCTAATACACTTGTTTTTCTGCGAGGAAGTGGAGTGGCAGTCAACGAGCCTTCGGTTGTTGCCATTGATTCAGCTTCACAGCAAATTCTGCAAGTTGGGCTTGAAGCAAAGCGGATGGTCGGGAAAACACCTGCCAATATCATTGCTATCAGACCTTTGAAAGATGGCGTAATTGCGGACTATGATATTGCGCTAGCCATGGTGAAATATTTCATAGAACGTGCTTCCACCAGATTCACCCTTCTGAAGCCGAGGGTTGTGATAGGTGTTCCTTCGGGTGCAACAGAAGTTGAAAGAAAAGCCTTAACAGATGCGGGCATAGAAGCCGGGGCAAAAAAAGTTTTCCTGATCGAAGAGCCTATGGCAAGTGCCATAGGTGCAGGGCTTGATGTTGAGGAACCCAATGGAAATATGATTGTAGACATCGGAGGGGGAACTACTGAAATCGCAGTAATTTCTCTTGGCAGTATCGTTTTGAGTAATTCCATTCGGGTTGCAGGTGATGAACTCGATGAATCTATCGTGCAATATATAAAGGATAAATATCGTCTCGCAATTGGCGAAAAAACAGCTGAAAGAGTGAAAATTGAGATAGGGAACGTCATTGACTCAGAAGAGTTCAATTCCCTTGATACGGAAGTTATCGGACTCGATCTGAACACCGGATTGCCCAAAAAAGTCACAGTCAAAGGCACTGAAATAAGAGAGGCAATAAGCGAGCCTGTTAGCAAGATAGTAGAAGCGGTAAAAATCGCAGTTGAAAGCACTCCTCCAGAGCTTGTTTCGGATGTCGTTCGCCATGGGATAACCATAGCCGGTGGCGGCTCCCTGTTGAAAGGCATGAAAGAATTGCTGGAAACTGAAACAGGCATCTCAGTCAACATTGCCGAAGATCCGCTGACCTGTGTTGCGCGGGGTGCTGGAAGTGTGCTCGAAAAAGTTTCCATCCTTGAAAGGCTTTCCAAGGGGAACTGAGTTTGAAGAAACTTGAAATCCTTGTGGCACTGCTTTTTGGATTGATACTCATATTCAACTTCTTCCAGGTAGCTGGAATCAACGCGCAGTTGAGATCATGGCTCTTTGAACTGTCAGAGCCATTGTTGGTGTTGCGCAGTGAAGTTGCCAACATCTATTCTAAAATCACGGATAGCAATGCTGTTCAGTTTCCTGAAATCGACTTTCACAGTTTCTGTTCGACCGTTGTTGATTTGCCATTAGCTGTGGGTTTTTACAATCATTCTTTTGGCAACGACGTGATTCTGGATTCTGCCGCAACACCTATGGAAAAAAGCCCGGTCATTTCGCTCAAGAGTAAAAGGCTTTCAGGGATAGTGGTGAAAGGCTGGAAAAACAGTGTACTGGTTGAACCCATAAGAAATCTGTCTTTTCAACTCCCGGCCGTTGCTATGCAAGATCCTTACAACGTTGAAATTGAGGGTATAATTTTTTCAAAGGGAAGGAATTTGTATTTTCAAACTTTTGACCCGGTTGAACTTATTTCAGGAGATAAAGTGTTCCTCTCTCCTGAAATGGAGGGATTTGGTTATTTTTACTCCCTCGAGGCTACTTACATAGGCGACATATTAGCTTCTATGCCCGATGGTTATCTCATCAGCCACGAAGAGATGGGTCCTGGATATTACGTGTTTCTGGAGGCGAAAAGATGAAACAAGTAAATAAATCAATACTTGTATTCATGATCT
>NZ_CEYIHJ010000177.1:0-3670 GCF_982836095.1 Kosmotoga sp. | reverse complement strand
ATCTGATTTTAGCAAATTCAGGATTACCGTATCACCATCTTCAACAAATGAGACGGGAATTTGTGTGTAGTACGTTGTGCTCACATATCTCCCCCCAAGCGGGGGAAAAAGCCCCGGAAAAGCAACAGAAGCTTGAGCCATGGCCTTTGCAGTACCATTGAAAAGGAGTGGCCTTTTCTCCACCAAATCCAGGAGTTCGATATAGATGCCGGTATAAACCGTGTTTGAGAAAGATTCAAACCAGCGAAAACTTTCCCAGTTAGCCAGATGGCCGGCAGTCGTCCAGCGGGCACAGTAGGCTATTTCTTTTCCCCTGGTAGTGCCTCCTTTACAACTTCCGGCATAAGCTCTTTCCATGACCTTGAGGGGATCTTCAAAAGTTTTCAAAAAATCCAGAACAATTTCAGCAGCTTTTCTCTTGCTAAATTCCTTAGCAGAGATGGTGTACAAGCCCGCAATGCCGTTCAGGATAATTCCCGTTGTTTTTTCTTTTCGTAAATATTTACGTATGTACGGAATAGCCATAAGTCCTGAAAGCCCAAATCCCCCAGCGTGAAGATTCATACTCTTATTTCCCTCTTCTTAAGTAGGCCTTTTGTATAAGTGTAAGAACTTTCCATTAATTCAAAGGATTCTCTGAATTTCAAAGTGCCAATATGCGAAACCGGTGGAATAATGAGAAAATCAGCTTTTTCCTCTTCTCTACGCAAGGTTGACAATTTCTCCGTTATAGCTTCATTAATCGTAGTAAGAATCTGGTTTGAAGTTTCGGGTTTCTTTGGGCTATGTTGCTTTTCCATCAAGTTCACCGCCACGACATATTCAGCTCCAAGTTTCCTGGCAGCGGAAACAGGCAGGTTATTCAACGTTCCCCCATCTACCAACAATCTTCCTTGCAACTTTATGGGAGGAAAAATTCCTGGAATTGACATAGAAGCCTCCACAGCCTCCAGAAGCCTTCCAGAAGAAAGAAAAACATCCTCTCCACTGTTCAGATCACAGGCAATACAGCAAAAGGGTATTTTCACATCTTCAAAGCGGAATCTCTTCAAATAATGCCTGAAGATGCCGAAATAAATCCACGATGGTAATACGGATATCCTTGAAGACATATACCAGCAACCAAGTTTAGCGAAAAAAGGAGAATATTTGTGATCAAGGGCAGAAAAATCAAAAGGGAAGAATTTCAAAGCCCTTTTGTAAACCTTATGTGCGTACCTCCACAATAACGAAGCATCCCCTAAAAGAGCATAGCCAGCGCCAACAACGGCCCCTATACTAACCCCAACGATGAAATCGGGTCTAAAACCCGCTTCTTCAAGGGCTTTTATCACTCCTACATGTGCTGCGCCTTTCGCTCCGCCTCCACTGAGCACAAGGGCTTTTCTCATGATTTTCTCAGCGTATCCTCCTTAAAATGGGTTAAATCTATTTCATGGACGTATTCAACAAATATCCTTGCTATTTGCGGATCGAACTGAGTTCCAGCGTTTTTTATGATTTCTTCAAGAGCTTCTTCGAAGCTTATAGGTGCTCTATATGGCCTGTTGCTTCTCATTGCATCGTATGCATCGACGATCGAAAGGATTCGCGACAGCAGTGGAATTTCCTCGCCTTTAAGGCCTTCAGGGTATCCCTTGCCATCCCAGCGCTCATGATGCGCGGCGATAATAGGGATCATTTTCTTTAGAGAGCGAAAGTTCTTTAACATATCCACCCCCGTTTTTACATGTTCCCTTATGATTTGCAGTTCGTAAGCATTCAATTTTCCGGTTTTTAACAGGATCTCTCTCGGTACACCTATCTTCCCGATATCATGCAACAACGCAGCCCATTTTAGTGTGTTGAGTTCATCCTCATTCAAATTCAATCTTTTTCCAAGCATAATTGCATAGTTAGCTACACGAACACTATGGCCGCTTGTATAGGGATCCCCTGTTTCAAGAGCCCTTACAAGGGCATAGATAACTTCCTCTTTTGCCTGGTTTTCCAGTTCAGTAACCTGCCTCATTCTGAAAAACTGGGAAGCGATTTTTCCAAGATATTCGAGTTTTATCCTGGAACTCTCTGAAAATTCTGTGTCTTTTTTCGTATCAAGGCTTATGTTTCCAAGATATTCTCCGTTGACGTAATAGCCAACCATCAAAGATACCTTGATTTCTGAAGCCCCGGCTTTTATAAAAGCTTTCTGGTACTTCTCAGGCAATTCTTTCTTGTTGTAATCAGAAATATTTTTGACAACAATGGCTTTTTCTTTGGCATTAATCATATATTCTGCAGGAATTTTCAGATCATACAGCGAACTGTCATATCCTCTCACAGCCCTGAACTTCCAGAAGCCATCAGAAATCACCGAAACACACCCGCTATCAGCTTCTGGAATGAATTCAAGTGCAAGATCAAGCAGTTTTTCAAAAAATATGCGGTCTGAGACATTTGGATTCATTTCCGCAAATGTAGCAACTGCATCAAGGAGGAGTTTGTTGAGTTCCTCGACGTGTATTTCGCTTTTATGGAGCTTTGATTTTATAATCCGGTAAGAAAAAACGGCTGTCAATGCTCCAAGGGTAGAGATGCCAATAATTATAATGCCAACTGTTAGCAATCGCTTTGCTTTTTCTTCATTAATCGAAGGCATGAGATATTTACCGAACCATTTCTCAAGAACTGAATAATAAGTGCTTTCTTTGTCCTTTAATTGTTTCTGAAAAAAATTATCCAGAGAAGCTTTGAGTCCCTGGCGTTTTTTGCTCAGCCCGATATAAAGATCCACCGAACCAAGTTTTTCAATAACCATCTTCAAGCCACGGCCATTATTCAGATAATAAGTGCTCAAGCTATAATTCAGCAAGCCGGCATCAATATTCCCTGCCATTATTGAATTTACAATCTCTTCGTAAGATCGGTAATAAACTTTCTTAACAATGACATTTTCCGTGGTGAGAAACTTATCCAGAAAGGTTTCGTGAATGTCCTTTACAAGCACGCCTATCTTTTTGTCAGAGAGTTGTTGAATTGAAACAATATTAGAAGTATTCTTGACAATTACAACTCCATGATTAGTGAAAAGAGGCGTGTTGTTGAAGGCCATAAATTTCTCACGTTCAGGCGATTTTGCGGCACTTAGAAGCAAATCAATTTCATTGTTTTTTATCTTCTCAAGCAAATCAGGAAATTCCCCGTAAACAAAGCTGAGCTCATATCCTGAAGCTAAAGCCCAATCTTTGGCAAGATCTACAAAGAATCCCTTAGGGGTGTTTCCATCCATATAATTTAATGGGGCATTTTGGTATACACCAACAAGAAGCAAATCACTAGCAAATAAAGAAGTGCTTATCAGGAGTATAAATAAAATAATGATTCGCTTTAACTTGAGCATTTTTATATGATTTCACCTTCCAATATACCTATTTAAGACAATTATATATAATAATACATAGTTATTATAGTGTTATTCATAGAGTTTTGTTTAGCCAAAAAAATTGATCATGATATCTTTTGCCTTTGGTTTAGCAGTCTGGTGCTCATTCAGGAAAGCAGACAAGCTTCCTTACATCTGCAATTAGAGAAAGGTGCAGGTACCGCTATTGATATTGACTTCCTCCTTTTGAGTTTGGTTCGAAGTCTTGATTGTTTCCGATTTTGTGTATTCGTATTCAACAGAACAATA
>NZ_CEYIHJ010000176.1:1926-3708 GCF_982836095.1 Kosmotoga sp. | reverse complement strand
TGGCTTTTTAGCTCTCGTAACTCGAACCACGCAACTCGGTACTTAATAGTTTTGCACACAACCTACAACTGACAACGGGTTTTCACCGTCACTCCACCAGCTGACAGCCTAAGCGTCGTACTATCAATTCTTGCTCCACAACATTATTTTCTCTATAATCGCACCCATGGCAATTACAAATAAAATTGTCAAGCTTAGCCTTAAAGCCATAAAGTATGCCCCTAAAAACTGAAGCTCCATCAGTTCTTGAGGAATTTTAATACAAGCCCAAGCCGACAGGAAAATTATGATATTGGAAATACGAGCGCCTTTTTTGAGTAAAGCTGAAGCCATAGGGAAAGCAACGTATAAAGGCCCGGTGGGTAATGCCCCAATGAGTAAAGCAAGCAAAACGCCCTTAATTCCAGAACTGCTCCCAAGATATTTCACGATCAGTTTATTTGGAACAAAAATTGCAAAAAGCCCCATTAGGACCATTACCGCAGGAAGGATTTGTAGCATTTCAACAAGAAAATTCCATGCGGTTCTGGTTACCACTGTCTGTTTGTCGGGAAATATCAACAGTAAAATCACCGCAATCGCCAACGAAATACCTAAAAGTATCAAGTTAAGGCTTTTCTTATTTTTCATTTGTTTTTCCCTGAACACTTCCTTCATAGTATTGCCCCCATAATAAATGCAATGGTAATTGCTATAAGAAAACTCAAGCCATTTCTGAGCAATGCCATCTTCTTTCCCAGCTCTTTGATTTCAACCGGTAAAGTTATTATCCCAATCATAGTCAGTGTAGTAATGAATGCTGCAACTGCGGTGAGCGAAGCCCCGCTTTCAATAAGGGAGGCTCCGAGAGGAAATGAAATCAATGAAGGAATATGTGAAATAGCCCCAAACAAAGCAATAATGAATATACCCCAGAACCCAGCTTGATTGCCAATTATTCTGGAAATCTGATCCCTGGGTACAAAACCCATAAACAAACCTATAAATACTATTACAAGAAGAAGAGCAGGAAGGATTTTGATAAAGGATTTCAACGCTATTATCAATGATTGCTTTGTCTTTTTCCGGTCTTTGATAAAGGCAATAAATAAAGCAACAAGTGCAAGAATATTTATAAAAACAGTTGTTGTGCTCACGACATACCCCCCATATTGAGCGCTTGCATATATGTGCATATAGCATATAATATAATAATATACCTGTTACTGTCAATGATTTTAGTTATTTATTGCCCTCTTAAAAGTTTGTAAGTTGTTTAAAATCTGGATAATAGACACTAAAGATATGAAATTTCAAAGATGTTTTGGTTTACTGATGCGTGGATGTTTCTTGCGTTACAAGCAGGAATAAAATCGTAACCCAATATGGCGTTGAATATGATACGTTCAGATTATCATATGTGCATTGCAAACAATTTGATTTTACCATGAATAACATACAAAGAAGGGTGAGAGATTAAATGAGAAACCATACACACGTATGCAAATGCTGGTGGGATGGTTGGAAATAGGCTTCTCCAACTAAAAAAGTTTATATCACAACTCTCAACTCTAAAAGGAGGAGTCAGCAATGCAAATGAATATTACAGTATTGAATACCAAAGGTTTAGCTACCAGGATAAAAAGCCATTCTGGATTTCAAGCGGTTATCATTGCCTATCAAACGGCATTTAAAAAGAAAATCATTATTGCTTTGCCCAAAGCGGCAAACCTGTTTTATGAGGCGATGATAACATGCTAAGAGATATAAACTGCAAATGCGAAATCATCAAAAATTTTTCAC
>NZ_CEYIHJ010000176.1:0-1916 GCF_982836095.1 Kosmotoga sp. | reverse complement strand
TTTTTCACCGGCGTGGTTTGCGAGTGTTATGGGAACCGGTATATTTGCGATGACCTCTCTATCATTTTCTGAGTACATTCCATTTCTGAAAACAATTGCATCCATCCTTTTTTATTTGAACCTCATCTTGTTTTTCCTCCTGCTGGTTCCATGGCTGCTAAGATGGACTCTTTTCAGGAATGAAGCGATGAAAGACCTGGAAAATCCTTTAAACTCGAACTTTTATAGTACTATCGCGGTTGCTATGCTCGTTCTTGCGGCGAATTTCATTTTTATAGCTGATAACATGCTTCTAGGGGAAATATTTTGGTTTGCTGGAACATTCTCCACCATCTTTTTTGGAATAGTGATCCCGTATTATATGTTCAAAGGGGAGCATGTTAAGCTTGACCACATAAGCCCTGCATGGTTTATACCGCCTGTTGGTCTAATAGTCATTCCAATTGCGGGAAGTTCTATTATTCCACAATTTTCCGGAACATTAAAAGAGTTTGTTATATTCCTTAATTATTTTGGATGGGGAGCAGGATTTTTCATTTACCTCGCACTGCTTGCAATCAGTATGTATCGTTTTATTCTTCATCATCCATTACCAAGTACACTTTCACCAACTATATGGATAAATCTTGGGCCGATTGGTGCTGGAACAGTTGCACTGGTCAACTTAGTCAATAGCTCATCCTTTGTGACAGTTAAGCAGCCTTTTTTTGTCTTTGGACTGCTATTCTGGGGATTTGGCATATGGTGGGTTCTGATAGCAATTGTGATGAGTTTGCATTACATAAAAAAGTTAAGTCTTCCGTATGCGATGTCCTGGTGGGCTTTTACTTTCCCTCTGGGGGCGTACGTAGCCGCAAGCCATTCCATTTCAAAGATATTCAACATAGAATTGGTTAACTATGTTGGTTTTGCCCTGTATTGGCTTTTAGCTATTTTGTGGACCGTAACTTTTGTAAAAACAGCGGTCAATGCTTATCACGGAACGCTTTTCAAAGAAAGGTAAGATAAATTTGCTGCTTCTTACGCCTATTTTATTCTTTTTTTCTTTGCATTTTCAATGCTTGGAATGGATTTCGAGGAAGCTATATAGTCGATACGTTGGTTAATCTGCTCGCAATCAATAACCAGAATATAGTTCGCAAAAGGGATAGTATCTAAAGTCAAGAAAGACTACCCAATTCTGGAGTACGATGATTCATTGGTCTGGAATCTGACTTTTAGGAGCAAAAAATGATCTACGAAACAACTGTTAAGAACCCAATAACTAAATCTGGCATACCGATAGCTGATTACGCAATAAATCCATATATCGGGTGCACCTTCGGTTGCAAATATTGTTTTGCCCAGTTTATAGGAGCTTTCAAATACAAAAAAGGTCAATGGGGAAAAGACATCTGGATCAGAAAAAACATTCCCCAAGTGCTTCCAAAAAGCCTTTCAAAGATAAGTCGAGGGCGTTTTTTTATCTCTTCTGCTTGTGATCCTTATCAGCATATTGAAAAGAAAACAAAACTAACCAGAGAGATTCTCAGGATATTGATTTCCCGCTGGATACCGGTGTTCATCATGACGAAATCCACTCTAATTTTGAGAGATCTGGATTTGTTGAAAGAAGCCAAAGACCTCGTTGTAAATATAACGATTACGAGCGATAGGGAAGATGTTAGAAAAATTTTGGAGCCGGGAGGTCCAAGTTTTGAAGAGCGATTAAAAACAGTCAGAAAATTGAAAGAAGCGGGAATAAATACAGGTGTATTCGTAGGGCCTGTACTGCCTATGAACCCGGAGAAGTTGGCTTATAGCCTTAAAAAGATTGTGGATCGTGTTCATCTTGACCCGCTGAACTACCCTAATCAAGTAAGAGCTTTATACAAAAAGTTAGGTTGGGAAAGCTGGCTATACAGAGATAAGTTCGA
>NZ_CEYIHJ010000175.1:0-3715 GCF_982836095.1 Kosmotoga sp. | reverse complement strand
CAAGTGCCATCGACAGTTGCAGTAGGCATATTTTCAAAAACCCACAATTCTCCGCTTTCATCCATAGCGATATAGTTTACCCACGAGGGCAATAGAGCCATAAAGTCATAGAAAAACCCTTGAGAGTCCTCTGAATTTTGTACTTCTTCTATTGGAAGCACCGTCGCAGTATCGCCAAAAAATTCTGTAAGTTTTTGGTGAAGCTCTTCTGGGGTATCAGCTACAATTTCTGTAATTTGTGCCGCTTCTCTATTTTGGGCTTCGTTGTTAACGAGCAAGGAAGTCAATGAATATACCAAAGTGATACAATCACCTTCATCCATCAAGTCTTTTTTATCATCTTTCAGCACTTTTGTAACCATCTGGTCAAGAAGATTACGAGTTATAACATAATTGTGGGCTTCATTGTGGATTCTTAAAATTTCTTTCCAATCTTCTTTGTCGATTGGGACTAACACCGCTTCGTTTTCCATATATCACCTTTCAATTTTCTTTTATTGTAACAAAAATCAGCTTAGGGAGGGCTTGTTGTAGGGGTGTATAAGGTTAGTTCAAACTCTTTGCACAGGGATTTGATGATTTTAAGCTCTTGGACAGTGTTATCAACACAACATTTTGAGGATTTTAGCAGGTTAACTAATTCTTTTATTTCAGCTTGAATTAATAAATAGAGAGCTTCAAGTGTTTTTATATCTTTTTTATACCTATTTGCAGTGTTTTTGCCTATTCCCGCAACAGTTTGAAAGTTTCTATCACTCATTTTTTTCATATTATGTGGCATTAAATAAGGAAGAAAAATAGTAGTTACAAAATTTTTTACCAAATTCTTAGCAGCTTTTTGCATTGTTTGGTGTTTCTGGGTTTTCGCCAATTTTCGGTTGAAAGAGGCTCTGAATTCAGAAGCTTTGGCGTTTTCATCAAAGTTATTTACCATACTTGCTACAGTTGCCTGTACCTCATCCTCTGTAAGTGGCTCTTCAAATTGTTTGTTTTGATACAAAGCCCAAGCTAAAGTCTTGTCATAATCGATATCTTTTGTTCTTTTAAATCTATTTCTTAGATAAACCCCTAAATTGTGGGTTAAAGAGGAGTTTCTTGCTCCCATTTTCACCTTGGACAGGTTTATATATTTTCCGGTATAGTCGTTTTGCTTTTGCTCTTCCTGAAAATCTTTGATATCTTTATCGACAATTCCAGAATGTTTAAACAACTTATAAAAATCAGATAAAGTATATTCAACATCTGTAAAAATATAGTTCTTAGCTTTTAAAGGGTTCCTGAAAATATGCCCACTGTTAAGCATTTTTGCATGAGAATCGGCGGCAAATATATCTACAAGGGCATTTACAGTGAATTTATAGAGGGAATGAGCAGAAGTTCCGGGCTTTATAGGGTATTTCAGTAGCCACCAAAGGTGATAACCTTTATCTGTTTCCACTATGAACGTAGGAACTAAAGGAAATTTTTCAACTTTTTTTAAGATATCCTTTTTACTGCCTTTGTCTATGTCTATGATCAAAGACGGTAAAAAGTATTTGGAACCGACCAGAAAGAATTTGTAATCCTCTAAAGCTGTAGCAGCAGGAACATATTCAGGCGGGCATTTACTCGGTTTATCTTGATAAGCCCTGTTATTGTGGTATTTATCAAGACATTTTAGTAAAATCTCTTTTTCCCGCATAAACGCTCCTAAACAAAATTTGCAGCAGTATAACTCAGAAAGCCTTAAGGTTTATTTAAAATTCCTCCCAAAGTTCTTTTATCTTAATATATTATATCGTTTTTACCTTTTTCTTTGAAGATTTCACCTCTCCTTTGAGGGTATATACTTTACTTAAGGGGTGGGGCAGTCTGTTACACCTTTTTAAAGGAGTATTTAAGGTGTAATATATAATAATTGTTCAATTCGATTGAAAGGCTTACTGTGAGTAAAGTAAATAGTGAATTCAAAGTGCATGAAATGGGTGCAATCACAGAAGAGGAATTTAGTTATACTAAAATTTGGAATTTCATAAAGAGAAAGATTTTAAATGATGGTGTAAATGATGATAGATTGCTTGCAATACCTATAGGTACACCTAAATCTTGGTTGAGTGGAGAATATTATCTTCAATCCGAAGATGAAAAATATGTTGTGCATTGTGGTATTCTTCATGACGTGGCTGTTTTTTACTTTGACGCAGGAGAACCTTCCGAAGATTTAGCTTATGAGCTATTTCGGATGATTAAAAAATTAAAGAGGAGAAAGAAAAATGAGATTGACTGAATCGCCCTTGGTTGTTGTAGATACAAGGTTGTTGATGTATTTTTTACACCATAGAAAAGGAAAGGTTCTCGGTGTGACCAATCTGGTGGCTGAAAAATATTTTTCCGTGCTTTCAATTCCTCCCCGAAAAGTTGTGTTTGCAATGGATAAGGGGGATTCTTTCAGAAAGAATATTTTCAAGGACTATAAAGCTCATCGCAGAGAGCGGGATAAAAAACTTTCAAAAGTCGATAAGGACAGATTGAACGCTTTCAACAAATTGTATCAGAAAATTCCAGATTTCCTTAGAAATTATGGCAACGTTATGCAAGTGCCCTCTATTGAGGCTGACGATATTGCTTCTGCTTTATCCTTTGGGATAGACACAAATAAAACTCCCATTGTTTTTTTGACCTCGGATGAAGATTGGGTAAAGTTCATGAAAGACGGTGTTTATCTTGCTCATGTAGAGAGGGAAGAGCTATATTCCTTTTCAGATATAGAGCATGTTTATGGTTATAAGCCGGAGTGGAAAGTGCATATCGACTGTGTTACGGGAGTCAGTAAAGAAAACGTTCCCGGAATTATCAAATTAGGAAAAACAAGAGCCACTTCTTTGTTGCAATCTGTAGAGGGAGATATAGAACAGTTTTTGCTTACCCTTGAGCAGTTTGTCGCTGAGGGGAAATATGGAATGAAATTGCCTGAACAATTTTCTTCCGTTCAGGAGTTGTATGAGTTCAATAAAGTATTGTTTTCTCCTTTATCTTTTAGTGATTTTCATAGTGATGTTGTGAACACTTTGAAAACCCAATATGCAGAAAGACCGTCCAAATCAGTCAATGCTATTGTTGACAGCTCTATGAGTCTTATGGACACTATTTATTACCCCACGGAAAAGGAGGTATCTTTCTATGGTTTAAAGCGTGATTAAGCAATTTATGGCATAATTACAAGGTGGAATCAGTTCTGGGGGACATGGTGGCTTGCCTGTGTCCCCTGTTAACTCTGCAAGCAAAACTAAAACAACACTATAAGGAGACCTTATGACTTACGAAGAACTTCTGGCGATTGGCTACGATGAAGAAACTGCTAAAGCTTTGGCAGAAACAAGTGGTGGAAACAAAGGTTCAAGCCTTCCTTTCCCGGTACTCAAACTAAACTACGATACTAAAGACATTCTTATTGATCGTGGTATTAAAAAAGGTGAGTTTATTGCCGGATGGGGTATCGATAACAAAAAGCTTCAGATTACAGAAGAAGGGGAAGTGCTTAAACAGCCGTTGGAGTTTTTCATCGTATCTTCTGTGTATCAACAGTCACATTTTGATATCAAGTCAAGCTCTACAGACATCATCACCGATATCTATTTTGACCCGTTCCAATCTAAAAAAATGATTGACAAGAAATCCGGTAAAACTATCGGAGAACTGAAAGAAGCAGGAAAAGAAGTCAAATTCAACAATATTC
>NZ_CEYIHJ010000174.1:0-3806 GCF_982836095.1 Kosmotoga sp. | reverse complement strand
GACAGGTATGATGGCAGATATGGCTTATAGAATGGCTTTGAAGGTTCTCAGATTTCTCTCGGGAGCATGGGAGAAGCGCGCCAAAAAGGTTAGGGAAGAGGCCGCTTATAATAAATAACATTGCGGTATTGTTCAATTCACTGATATCACCTCAATAATTTTTTTGGAAATCAATGAAAGATGAGGTATTATCTGTATAACAAAATTCAGGATTATTTGCTCATCATCTATTGGGAGATAATTTTGAAAGTGTGGTGGTTTTTTGAAACGTTATGACGAGAGAGATACCATGTTCGCCAGAATGGTCTACAAAAGGAGTTCAAAAGCCTATGAAGACTATTACGCAAGAAACCCTGAAAAAAAGGCTATTGACGATGAGCTACGAGACATGCCTGAACTCTGCTCACCAGAAACTCCGACATATGACCCCATAGATGCAAAAATCCCAAATGCTAACTTCAAGTTCCTAGCTGACATAAGACAGTTTGCTGAAGGCGAGAAAAACGAGAACAAAACACCCATAGAAGCAGAAAATATCAGCGAAAGACTAAAAAAACTTGTACTTTATTATGGGGCAAAGCATGCAGGAATTGCCAAAATGCAAGAATACCACTACTACAGCCACAGAGGTAGGTTGGCAGAACATTATGGTGAAAAGGTAACAGATCTGCTCCCATTTGGTATAGCATTCACCGTAGAAATGAAAAGGGAAGGGGTTGACAAGGCACCGCTATTGCCAGAAATAATAGAAAGCTCAAGGGCATATGTAGAAGCCGCGGTTTTGGGCATACAGCTGGCATATTTCATCCGTGAACTCGGTTATGATGCCAGAGTGCATATGGACGGAAATTACCTTGTCATAGCACCTCTGGTGGCCAGAGATGCTGGTATAGGCGTTATTGGGCGCCATGGACTTCTCATAACGCCTAAATATGGTACTTCTGTGAGAATAGGCGTTGTTACAACAGATATGCCTCTTGTTCCAGACCAGAAGCTTGATATACAGATTGAAAAGTTCTGCGAGATTTGTGGGCTTTGCGCCTCCATCTGCCCCGGAAGGGCTATACCAGAAGGCCCTCGCCAGGAAATCGATGGCATCCTCAAATGGCAAGTCAATCAGGAAAAGTGCTATGGATTCTGGCGAAAGGTAGGCACTGACTGCGGGATTTGTATGAAAAGCTGCCCTTTTGGAAAAAGCATTGAACTCACTGAACTAAAAGAGGAAGAATATCAAGCCAATCCTTTTTTGCTTCTGGAAAAACTTAGGGAAAAGTGAAAATAAGGTGATGTATTAAATGAACATTCAATACAAACCCATCGGGATAGTTCATTCACCATATGTTGAAAAATCGCAGGCACCTAGACAGGGCGTTCTTAACGAAAAACATGAATTTGTGATCGAGGTTTTTCAGGATTTTTCAGAAGGCCTTGATGGTATAGAACAATACGATTATCTGATCGTCCTTTGCCATTTTCATCAGTCGCAGTTCAAGGGATTGAAAATCTTTCCTCATGGAAGCAACGAAAAGCGGGGAGTTTTCGCCACTCGTTCCCCTAACCACCCAAATCCCATTGCCTTTAGCGTAGCAAAACTGATAAGAAGAGAAGGGAATTCACTTATAGTTAAGTGTATGGACGCCATTAACGGTACCCCGGTATTGGACATAAAGCCTTATATCCCTTCCCTGGATTCTAAGCCCTGAAACTTCTGTAAAGCCTATCCAGCTCTTCTGCGGTTATTAGCTCAGAAGACGAAGCCTTTTTTGTGCAACAATAACGGGCTGCTATTTGGCCTCTTAATATAGAATCTTCAAGCGAATAACTATCTATTAGATAACTGGACAAAAAGCCGACCGCAAGGCTATCTCCAGCCCCTGTGGTATCAATCACAGGATCTTGCAGCTCTACAGCCGGGAAAAAGGTTATTCCATCTTTTGTCCCAACAGCGCAGCCTCTCTTTCCCATGCCGGAAATCACTATCCGATCTTTCTTTTTTTTAAGAAATGCCTTAACAAAGGGGGTGGGATCATCAAAATTAACACAGGAAAAGAACAGGACATCTGCAAATTCTACGTAATCACTTCGGTAAGTATCGTCAATATCTACAATATCCTGAAGATCTACAGAGATTATTAAACCCTCTTCCCTTGCAATAGGCAGCAAGTACCTTGACCAGTTCACGATATTGAAGTGGGCAAATTTACTCCCAGAAAGAATTCTGCGGCAGATTTCTAAATCAGGCTTAAGCTGCATTGAACCTTTGCCGTCGTAAAAGGTTTTTCTTGTTCCATCGCTGAAAATCAAATTCACGCTTCTTTTTGTCCCCATCGAATCAAGAAAAACACCTTTTGTGTCAATTCCATCAGCTTGAAGTTCACAAGCAATATGCCTTCCCATATAATCATCGCCAATAAACCCGATAAATGCTGTTTTTTTACCGAGCCTTGCAAAACCCTTGCTGGAATACCCTCCGGCCATGCCAATATAATCGAGGTTCTCTGTGAAACTGGCTTCCAGCACAAAATCTACTGAATTAGCACTAATATATACATTGGTGTCAATTCCAACTGCTCCAATGACAACAACTTCAAATCCTTGCTTCATGATAATCCCTCACATACTTTTCAAAATAATAATAAGAGGAGCTAAGCTCCTCTTATTCATACTCCTTTGGTGTTAATGCTTTTATTGTGAAAGCAGCAAGAGCAATCTTAAACAAATCTCCGGGAATGAAAGGCAGCACGCCCATTTGCAAAAGCTGTGCAAACGATATGGACTGCTTGTTGAACAAACCAAACCACAACCAGAGATTGACTAATCCAGTGGCATAAACGATAGCACTAGCGGCAAACATTACAACTACAGCAGGGAAAAAGTTCCTTGCCTTTGGATGGGTATCTATGTATCTTCCAACAAAAAGAGAAGCGACGACAAAGCCAACTAAATAACCTCCAGTTGGGCCAAACAAAGCGGCTACTCCACTATTAAGGCCAGCAAACCATGGAACTCCAGCAATACCCAGAACGATATAGAAAAGCTGGCTAACACCTCCCCACCAGGCTCCAAGGGCAACTCCGGAAATTAACACGGCAAAGGTTTGCCCTGTAACGGGAACAGGTGTTCCGGGAAGATAGAACTTAATCTGAGCTAATACACCTGTGAGTGCAGCCACAGCAAAAGAAAGGGCGAGTTTGTTTAATAGTGGCTGGGCTCTTGGCCATTCAAACAACTTTTTTCTCAGTGTGAAATAGCGTTCTGCAATGCTGGTCATCATGAAAAGACACCTCCAAAGCTAAGTAAATTCAACTTAAATATACCATTTGCCCTTTCCCTTTTTGAGGGCAATATTGTATCAATAAGATTGAAGCCAGTAAAGGCTGTTTTTTTGCCTCTTAATTTTGGTTGACTTTGTGAATCGCAATTTGATAGTATAAACCAAGGCTAATCAGAGGTGAGCAAAATGCTGGTTTACATTGAAACAAAATTGAATATGTTCTGGTGGTGGCAGAAAAGCCCCTTTGGCGGGTAGTTCTGCTATGCCATAAGAACTATCATAAAGGGGCTCTCATTTTGAGGGTCCCTTATTTTTTGGAGGTGAGGAAATGAAGGAAAGAATTATTGTTACTATGCCAAAGGAAGAAATGATAAGCGAGTGGTATAACGTAAAGGCAGACCTTCCATTTGTGCTTGATCCGCCCTTAAACCCACAAACAAAAGAGGTTATAACTCCAGAGGCACTTTCGGCAATTTTTTGCCCTTCGATTATTGAGCAGGAAGTTACAACCCAGAGACACGTTAAAATTCCC
>NZ_CEYIHJ010000173.1:1733-3819 GCF_982836095.1 Kosmotoga sp. | reverse complement strand
TCCCGCCATCTATTCTGCCTCCTCACTTCACAAGCTCGACGGCTTCCGGTTTCTGCGCTTGGTGCTTGTGCTCCGGGCCGGCGTAAACCTTGAGTTTTTTCAACATCTTGTCACCGAGTTTTGTCTTTGGCAACATGCGCTTTACAGCAAGCTTGATAACCCTTTCAGGATATTTAGCAAGCATTTCCCGGGCTGACCTTTCTTTGATTCCGCCGGGATATCCGGAATGCCGGTAGTATTTTTTCTGGTCGAGCTTTTTTCCGGTTAACCTGATTTTTTCAGCATTTACAACAACAACGAAATCACCCGTGTCAACGTGGGGGGTATAAGTGGGTTTGGCCTTACCAGAGAGTATCAAGGCTATTCTCGTTGCTAAACGCCCCAATGGAACATCTGTTGCATCCACAAGATACCATTTTCTTTCAACACGATTTCCCTGAGGATCGGCAAGATAATGTTCGACCTTTTTTATCTCGCCTTTACGTTTTGTCTGCACTGTGAACTGTCTCGTGCCTATTTTATATACCGGTGTCTTTTGTATATTCATTATGCTTCCTCCTTTCGGATGATGCGCGACTTTTAGTCAGCGTACACACTTACGTATTTTCTGTTGTTCTTCGTTTCAAAGTGGATCTTTCCGTCGATAAGAGCATAAAGGGTAAAATCCCTTCCCATGCCCACGTTTTTTCCGGGATGTATCTTCGTTCCTCTTTGTCTTATTATAATAGTGCCAGCTTTAACTAAAGAGTTCTCGCCGCGCTTAACACCGAGATACTTAGGATTGCTATCTCTACCGTTTCTCGCTGCACCGCCACTTTTCTTGTGGGCCATTTAGTTCACCTCCACCTCAATACTCGATTTTTTCGATCAGAATCTCGGTAAACCACTGTCTGTGGCCGTTGACTCTGTCGTAGTTTTTCCTTGGTCTGAACTTAACGATTCTGATTTTCTTGTCTCTGCCATGGCGAACGACCTTGCCGATAACCTTTACGCCTTCGAGGTAAGGCTTGCCCACTTTGGTACCGGATTCATCACGAAGGAGTAGCACTCTGTCAAACTCGATCCTATCACCTTCGGAATAATCTTTCTGTTTCTGGGTAAAAAGACTCATTCCCTCAGTTACTTTAAATTGTTTTCCCGAGGTTTCAATAACTGCGTACACTGTTACACCTCCTTGTGCAATAAAAAGTAGCTGAGTCAGGTACCCATCGGATTTATAACCTGCCTCAAGCTCTTTTAGTCATCACTTTCGATATTTTAACACATTCTAAGCCCATAACCAGTGGAATTGGTAAACTTTTCTTTAATTTTTCAGCTTTCGCTGACGACTTTTCTCACATTGACAGAAACCTCAGGTCTGGTATAATTTTATTGTTTGGAGGCGTATCCTAATCGGCTAAGGAGCCGGTCTCGAAAACCGGTGGGGTTGTTGCCCCTTGTGGGTTCGAGTCCCACCGCCTCCGCCAGAGGGCGGTGTTCCGCCCTTATTTTTTGGAGGTGTGTCTATGTATTTGAAGAAGATAAATAGTCTTCTTGCTGAAAGAATTGAATCTGGAACGGTCAATTTCTCGATTCCTAGAGAATGGTTCCCGCCTCGTTACGAAGGAACGGTTAAACTCAGTGGAAAGTGGATTTTCGTCAACCCCTACGAATTCGGCTCCAGCATCTGCTCGTTCATCCTCTCCAGGGGACAAGAGGGCGTGAACTATCTACAGCCTCTTTCAAGAATCAACAAAGAAACAACCCCTGACTGGATACAAAAAGCCAACATCTATGGAGCTTTTATAAGGTCAACCTCCGCTTATGGGCACCTGCACCCGGATCACTATGACCCCATGGATGCCGAAGGTTATACAGAAAGTGGCACTATACTGAAAATGCTTTTCATGTTGCCATACCTTTCTGCTATGGGATTTGATGCAATATATTTCCTGCCCGTAACCAAATACAGTGATCTCTTCAAGAAAGGTGAAATCGGCTCCCCCTATTCTGTGAAGAACGTCTTTGAAATAGACCCACGTTACCACGATACCCTCCTGGATGGCATGAAAACAGATGAAGAATTCAAAGCCTTTATCGAAGCGGC
>NZ_CEYIHJ010000173.1:0-1723 GCF_982836095.1 Kosmotoga sp. | reverse complement strand
ATCCCTTCCAACCAAAATCTTGAAATTATCTACGCTAATCCTGATGTGCAAAAACACCTGAAAAAATTCAAATTGGCACCAAATATAACAAACCCCGAAAAATGGGATAATTTTGTGGCGGCTAATAAAAATAACCCAGAGTTTCTCAATGAACTTGCAAAAACCTTTGGAGTGATAACGCCTCCCGGCTTCTCTGACTGGGTAAACGATACCCAACCAACCTGGGATGATATTACTTTCCTGAGGTTTTATCACGACCACCCTGCAGAAGCTGCAAAGTACTTGAAAAACCCGGCATCACAACCGCCCTATATTCTCTACGATGTCATAAAAGCCTCTCTCTTTCCGGGAAATGAACCTATAACTGAATTGTGGAAGACCATAGAAGGCATTATGCCTTATTTCAATAAAAAATTTGGTGTTGATGCGGCAAGGCTCGACATGGGACATGCTCTACCAGTTGAACTCGAAAAATCAATAATCCAGAAAGCTCACAAAACTGACCCTGCCTTCGCTGTGATAGCAGAAGAACTCGTCATGGAAAACGATGAAAAGTCCAAAAAATCCGGATACAGCGGGATACTCGGTAACACATGGTGGATGGAATCGAGAATAGAAGAAGGAAAACTAAAGGAACTTTGCTATAAAGTGCTCCCGAATTTGAAGATTTCGACATTGGGAGCTGCTGAAACACCTGATACTCCCAGAGCTGCAACTAGAAAAGGTGAAAAGCTTTTCTCAAAGTTCGCCACCACGTTGAATTACTTTTTGCCCAATGCAATTCCTTTTGTCAACTCTGGACAGGAGATATTTGAAATTCAACCGATGAATTTGGGTTTGGATAACAGTGAAGAGGGAAGATTTGTTTTACCAAGAGACGACAGATTTTATGGGAAGCTCGCTTTTTTCGACCACTACGTGCTTCACTGGAATTCGAATGACAATATGATAAAACTCATATCATCCCTTTCAAAAGTTCGCTCTGAAAATCTCGATCTTATAACTCCTGACTACCTGAGACTACTTTTTGAAAATGAAACGAGACTCATTGGATATTTATATTGGAATTCAAAAAAAGGACTGCTCCTGA
This sequence comes from Kosmotoga sp., assembly GCF_982836095.1. Taxonomy (NCBI): domain Bacteria; kingdom Thermotogati; phylum Thermotogota; class Thermotogae; order Kosmotogales; family Kosmotogaceae; genus Kosmotoga; species Kosmotoga sp. The sequence continues at coordinate 633 of NZ_CEYIHJ010000173.1, read as the reverse complement.
TAGCCAATGCAGACCTTTACAATTCAAAAGAAATCTTCATAGATCTGGGATATTACACCTGGAAAGAAAAGCATGATGTTAGGTGGCGCATAAGAAATTATAGAGAAGACAATTCCCTGTGGAAAACCTCTGGGACATTGAATTTTACCGCGAGTCCCGGGGAGATAATGATAGCAACAATAGAATAAAAAACAGGCTGAAAAGCCTGTTTTTTTATTCGTTGGGTTTAACTAAAAATTTTATAGCTGTTCTCACTTCACCGTCAATTTCTACGTCGGCAAAGGATGGTAAGCAAACCAGATTAATTCCGCTCGGAGCAACATATCCCCTGGCGATTGCTATCGCTTTTACAGCCTGGTTTACAGCGCCTGCACCAATTGCCTGTACCTCTGCTATCCCCTTTTCCCTAATAACCCCGGCTAAAGCACCAGCAACTGCATTGGGTTTAGAGCTAGATGCTACTTTCAAAACCTCCATGGATGCTACCTCCTTTGTGTCCCTTGCAACAACCGGAAGATGGCGCGCCCGGCAGGATTTGAACCCGCAACCATCGGATCCGAAGTCCGATGCTCTATCCAGTTGAGCCACGGGCGCGCATAACAAAATGGGGTGGCTGGCGGGATTTGAACCCGC
>NZ_CEYIHJ010000172.1:0-3879 GCF_982836095.1 Kosmotoga sp. | reverse complement strand
GCCCTTGTTCCTTCGTCATCAAAGGGAGTGTATCCTGTCCCTATGATATTTCCATCGTCTACTATGGAGAGAATTTCGCTGCCAACCTTTTTGCCTATCTTCCATTCTTCTTTCATGCTTTCATCGCCAATCATAAAGTCCGATTCACTTTTGTGACCAAAGCTTTCATGTGCAAAAACCCCTGCTGCTTCCGGCGAAAGCACTACGGTGTATTTTCCGGGTTTAACGTCAACAGCCTCTTTTAGGAAAAGGACTGCTTTGTTGAATCTCGTTTCAATCTCTTTTTCAAGCCCTTTCAATGATGCAAAATAGTTGGAACCACGGTCAAACCTGTCAGCGAACTTCTTCTCACCATCTGAAAGCTCAAAGCCTATTCTCATTCCCACACGCTGTGTGTCAAAAACGATATTGGAACCTTTGCTTGAATAGAAGCTCTTTTTAACGTTGAGATCGATATAATTTGCCCTCCAGAGCTTTACGTGTTCTGAATGTGCTATTATGGGATAATATTCTTTCAGAAGTCCTATTTTCTCGTTCAACGAGATTTCTTTAACCGAGTCCTTCCCTATGAACTTCAAAAATTCGCCTTCGTTAACTTCAAGCCTCTTAAAAATGGGGTCTTTCTCGATGTTTTCGTTTTTGCTGGCCATTGAAGCAAGGGCATCTATTTCGCCTTGAACGCCATCCACATCGCTGCTGGAAGCGTAGAACCAGCGCTTCCCATCATACAGCCGTATAAAGGCCGCTCTGTAAGATTTTTCTTTAACGTCGTCAAGCCTTCCCATAGTAATCTGTATGGAAGTCTGGAAGACATCTTCAATTCTAACATCTGTGTAAAGACCTTCAGGAAATTTGTACATTTTCCCCCTCCTTCTATGCAAAAATGTTTGTTTGCTTTACCCAAACTGGTAAATTACCAGTAAAAAATGGAGGCCATCAGGCCTCCAAGGGGAGTATGAAAAGGGTTATCCTGGATATTTATCTGAAATGTAATTTCTGAGCATTTTGTTTTCTTCCTCCGTGCTTTTATACATGAGCTTCAAAATATCCCCTATCGAAATTATCCCCTTAAGACCTGTTTCATCACATATTGGTAAATGCCGTATCCGGTGCTGAGTCATCACGTTAATCGCATATTGAATATCATCATCAGGCGAACCACAGATAACCCCTGCCGTCATCACCTCTTTTACAGGTGTTTCTGAGAGAACGCCACATTTTGCACAAACACGTTTGAGCAAATCCCTCTCGGTGAATATTCCTATTGGGCGTTTTCCATCCATTATCATGACAGCACCTATGTTCTTTTCAACCATCATATCTACCGCATCTTTTACAGTTGCGTCAGCATCCAATGAAAATACCGTTTCGCCCTTTTCTTTGATTATACCCGCTAATTTCATACCTTGCCTCCTTCACACTCCACTCATATAATAGCACACCACGATGTAGATTCTAAAATTTCTATTTTTTGCACATTTAGCCTTATGGTGCTTCAGAGCGGGTATTACGTGGCATTATGGTAATCCGACTTTTTGCTTTTAATGAATTCAACGAACTTTCGAGCAATATATGGGTCAAATTGTGTTCCGGAACATCTTTCCAATTCAAGCAATGCATCTTCAATCGAAAGGGATTCTCTATATGGCCTGAAGTTTATCATTGCCTCAAAGGCATTTACAACCGCTATAACTCTTGCCAAATACGGGATATGTTCTCCCTTGAGTTTTCTTGGATATCCTGTACCATCCCAAATTTCGTGATGACTGAGAATCTCTTCGGAAATTGCGGAAAGCTCGATTGTGCTTCTCGCAATACGGAAGCCAACTTCGGGGTGACTTTTCACGATTCTCCACTCGTTATTGTTCAGTTTCCCTTTTTTCATGATGATATTTGACGGTACAGCAAGCTTCCCAATATCATGATAGCGAGCTAATAACCTGAGATTAGCCATTGTCGTCGAATGGATCTTGAGTTTCTCGCCAAAATTCAGGGCAAGTTCTTCTACATGCTTGCAATGCCTTGCTTCAATCGGGTTGTATTCAAAAAGAGTGTTTTCAAGTGCAGTTAGCACCGTTCTACTTCGAAGATTGCCCTTTAACACTTTGTTTCTGTACATGAGATCCTCCGCATCCTTTATCAACGCGGTGATTGTTTTGCTGAGATCTGTTCTTGTGGCATAGCCTAAAGAGATGCTGAAGCTTATGTTTTCAACGGTTAATTCCCGTGCACAGTATGATTCAATTCTCTCAGACACACTTTTGGCGATTTCTTCATCAGCTTTTGGGAGCAAGATTATGAATTCATCACCACCCCAGCGTGCGACGATATCTTCCTTTCTAACGGAGTTTTTCAAAATTTCAGCGGTTTTCTTCAACAATTCATCGCCTTTGGCATGCCCAAAGGCGTCGTTCACGAGTTTCAAACCATTTACATCCCCCATTATTACACTAAGTGGCACTTGCCGTTTGCTATCAAACCTCATCATTTCTTCTTCAAAGAACGACCTATTGTACAACCCGGTTAATTTATCGTGAAAAGATACGTATTTCAGTTTTTCCCAGGCCAACATGCTTTCAGTCATTTTTCTCCTGATTCCAATCAGTATTCTTTTGCCATCAGGCTTTTCATAAAATCTTCCCTCATCTTGAAACCATTCAAGATTTCCTCGACTGTTAACAACTCGATAACTCGCCCGATAGCAATCTGCTTTGCCTTCCATATATTCCCGGATTCCCTTTTTTATCGCTGCCCGATCCCGCGAATCTATGACATCGTTCCAGCCTTTTGTATTAAGGTCATTTCCGCTGTATCCAAGGATCATAAGCCACTGAAAGTCATTGTAGTAATGCACTTCACCTTCCTCTACAACTGCTTCCCATAAACCAGATTCGCGAAATTTCAGCAAGAACAGAGCTTTTTCCTGCTGTTCTTTTAAAGTTTTGATGGCAATTTCAATTTCTATCGCGTATTCTATGGCCTTTTTAAAGGCTCTCATAGCCTTACGAGATTCCGGGGTTTTTAGCAACGTGCTCTTCCAACCATGCAACAGTATTACCGCATGCAGCTCCTCTTTATAAGAAACGGGAAGAACCAACACTCTTTCATGAGGGGAGCCGAGTGAGAGGATGATAAAATCATCGCCTGACTTTATTGAATTTATAAACGAACGCAGCTCCTCAAAGCTCTCAAATTTTTCATCTTCCCCGGCTAGTTGGTGCGGTTCTCCGTTCTCATTCGAAAAGATTGAAAGCCTCTCGAAGTTCAATACTTCCCTGTTTCTCTCCAGTTCCTTGTATAAAAAACCAAAAATATCACTCCCTCTATAAGAGAGAATTTTCAAAATCACCTTGCCAAGAGTGCTGGCAAAATTTAACCGCTTCCGCATAAACTCTTCCGTAGCTTTTTGAGCACTTATATCCAGTATAAAAAGGATGCTTTGCTTTGTGGCATCGATAAACTCTATTTTCACCAAAGCGCTCCGTTTAGTCTCATCTTTTCTCAGTATCTCAAGTGCGTATTCGTCTGAGGGAAGATATTCCTTTGAATGCCTGAGTATATGTAGATCTTTCAATATTTTTCTCATGGGTGGAGAAACGAATTCAAGAAAACTCTTCTTGTTTTCTATTTCCCACTTTTTGTAGCCTGAAAGTTCCTCGAAAGAGCCACTTACCCGCGAAATGATTGTGTTTGGCTCTACTATCGCTATGGTGAAAGGAGAGAGGCATTTTACATCAGGAAGCTTTCGAGGAACATACTCATCGTTCAAAAAAAGATAGCTGTATTCGTCTGTGGTGACAATTTGAGAATACATCTCCTTGCGAAGGTCTCTGTGATCCATAGCTAAAGAATCCATCAGAGACGCTTCAAGCGCATTTA
>NZ_CEYIHJ010000171.1:0-3881 GCF_982836095.1 Kosmotoga sp. | reverse complement strand
TAGGACAGGGATTTGATCGTAAGCTGGTGAATGATGAAATTCTGGCTAAGTTTTTTTGATTGGGTTCACCGCGAATATACGCAGATCAATACAAAAAATTAATATTGATTCTGAATCATTTCAACAATTAATAGCCTCTTTAGTATTCAAAAAATGGATCTACCTACTATTAGCAAAACATCTTACAATGAGCTTGCCAATGACATAATCAGTTTGATGGAAATCGCCCGTCGGCAGGCTGCTCGTTCGATAAATGTGATACTTACAGTCACTTACTGGGAAATTGGACGGCGAATAGTTGAGTTTGAACAATTGGGGAGTCAGAAGGCTAAATATGGGAAAAAGATTTTGAAACAATTATCCGCTGAACTTATGGCCAAGTTTGGACGCGGCTTTGGGTGGCGAAATCTTTATCAGATGAGGAATTTTTATTTAAGTTACCGTAATATTTTGCAGACAGTGTCTGCAAAATTCCATGAGCCCATGATTAGCAGATTACAGACTCTTTCCACCTGCTTTCTACTTTCCTGGTCACACTATGTTCGGTTACTTTCAGTTAAGAATGAAAATGCTCGCTCTTTCTATGAAACCGAGACTCTTCGCGGTGGTTGGTCAGTCCGTCAACTCGACCTCCAGATTTCATCTCAGTTCTACGAGCGAACGCTCCTTTCCAAAAACAAAGAAGCGATGTCGGAGAAAGCCACAGTTTCCTTACCAACAGATGTCCATACTCCTGAAGATGAAATAAAGGACCCCTATGTTCTTGAATTTTTAGGGCTCAAAGACGAATACTCTGAAAAAAACCTTGAAGAAGCACTCATCCATCATCTCGAAACATTTCTCCTAGAATTGGGCGCGGATTTTGCTTTCATCGCCCGTCAAAAACGGATGCGTGTCGGCAGCGAGTGGTATCGAGTGGATCTGGTGTTCTATCACAGGCAACTTCCCAGTCTAATCTTGATTGATCTTAAAATTGGCAAATTTACACACGCAGATGCTGAACAAATGCATTTTTATCTCAACTACGCCCGTGAACATTGGACCCATGAAGAGGAAAATCCAACGGTTGGCTTGATCCTCTGTGCAGAAAAAGACCATACTGTTGCCAAATACGCACTTTACGACCTGCCCAACAAGGTCCTTGCCTCTGAATATAAACTTGCGTTGCCAAATGAAAAAGAGCTAACTTACGAACTAACAAAAACCGGCAACATGCTGGAAACAAGGCAGAGGAGGCAAAAAGAGGACGCGTCGAAATGAAGGCTGTGAGCAAGTAAATTTACTTTGAGTTTATTATAGTGTGCTGATCTGACAAAATGGTGTGGTATAAAAACAATTGTTGGTTTTAGTTTATTAAATGGCAATTTCAAAAACCAAAAGAAACAATCATGAATCCTGGTTATCCCGAAATAATTGCAGAACTGACAAAAGGCTCAGAGTCTGAAAAGTTAAAGCACTTTGATCTATCGTCTTTCATGACAGGTCCTCCCCTGAAAGAAGTGTATGAGAAAATTGACAAAACCATGAAGTTTTTCTCAGTCTATGTTTATATAGAAAGAATTGAAAATGATTTGTGGGATGATGATCGTTATGTAGAAAAAAAGAAGGTTATTTTATGTTCTCGGGTGGAAGAGGAAGCTCGAAAATATTGGTGGAATAGAAGCATGGAACATATAAGACTCATTAACGAACGAATGGAGTCTTTAAAAAACGAGCCGGAATATAAAAATATAAAAGAGAATGATCTCAAAGATAAGATCATTGAAGATATAACTAAAGAAGTTTATCCGATAGCGATTAAACTGGTAAAGTAAGAATACCAGGAGTTTTATGAAGAAGAGTGGGAAGAATACTGGAAGAAAAAAGATCCTTTTAAAGAGCGAGTGGAATATCGGTATCACCGCCGGTACGATATGCCTCCGCCTTTTAATCACTGGGACAGCAGAAACTACTGGCAGCAATACTATTTTTACAAAGACCACGACGGGCGTTTTTACTATACACAGGGCGGTTCAGGCTCCAGCGGCCAGCGGTATAACCACGGATTTTACGGTCATCTGTTTGCTCTTTTAAACAACGAAAAGAAAGTGCCGACATATTTTTTCACCTATAACAGCCGCAACCGGTTTATCTTTAATCGAAAAGAAAAAAGCCTGCATCTTCATTTTTTCGATCTGACTGGTAATTTTCAAATAGACTGGAAAGAAAGTGAGCGGATTTTAAAGAATGTTATTAAAATCAGGGATAAATTTCAAAGGGTAACGATTTGATCGTTTATGATTTCTAACAATAACACTTAATCTGGCAAAGAATGTGGCTCATTTATATCAAATTGCATATTGACCGATATGCATATGGTACCGTATGCAATTTCATTTAAATTGATGGGGCAATTATTATAACAGCAGGTTAGCTTACTGTGCAGCGAATCTTGACCTTATGAAATTAAGACTCTTCACTGTAATTTTTGAGTTTGAAATGGCCCGCAGAGAAATTCCGGCCTTTCGCGGCGCTATTATTAAAAAAGTTGGCAAAGAAAGCATTCTTTTTCATAACCATTCAGGAAATAAATTCCGATATGGATATCCATTGATCCAATATAAACTTGTTGGTAAAAATCCGGCAATCATTTGCATTAATAGCGGTTATGATGAATCTTTAAAGTTGTTTGAAAATACAAAATGGAATTTTAGCATAAATAATAAAACAGTGCATGCCGGCATCAAACATCTGTCTTTTGATTATTTTGAATGTGGCTTAAGCTCAAATGTTGTTAAGTACAAAATCAACAATTGGTTTGGACTTAATGAGCAAAACTTTAGAAAATATACATATTTAACAACAGATTCGGAACAAAAGAAATTTCTTGAAAAGATATTGATAGGAAACATTCTCTCTTTTGCCAAAGGAATCAATTGGATAGTAGATGCCAAAATAATGGTTTCAGTGAATTATATACCGAACAGAAGGTTCTTTAATTTTAAAAACAACAAAATGGCGGGATTTGATCTGATTTTTTCTGCAAATGTATTGCTGCCGGACAAAATAGGCCTAGGAAAATCAGTGTCTCGCGGTTTTGGTATAATCAGAAAGGTTCCATAAAATGTCAAAACTATCATTAACCGGAGATCCTTTTGTAGATATGGGCGGCTTGGTAATGGAAACTCTGCCTGAAAAAACCATAGAGGATAAGATACATTTTGCGACTGAGGTATACGTTGATGGATGGAAAGGAAAAGTAGATTCGATTTTTTTGCTCTCTAAACTTAATAACAATCAGGTGAAAAATAAACCTGATCGTCAACGCGAAGGTACTTTAGAATATTATCTTGGTGCGTTAAAAGGTGACGGCGCTATTTCTGAAGGGCCTTGCCGGATATGTGCTGTTAAAGGTCATCTTTTTAAAGGTGGACGCAATAACTACCCTTTGGTAGGGTCAGGAGGATTCACAAATTTTATCACTTTCAGGAACCAGGGCTGCTTATTTGTAAAGATTGCCTTATTAAACTTTTTTTTCTTCCTTTGGGAGTTCTGCAAAGTGCAGGCAATCTTATATTGCTTCAGGTTCTGAACAAATATGAAAAGGAACTGTGGCGAGAAGATGTCATATCAACTAACTTGGATAAAAGATCCCGTGGTTCTTCTGAGGGTTTTTTAAAATCAAACTACACGAATCCTCAGAATGCCTTATTCTACTTTGCATCCAAGCTGATCACGCGTTTTGAGATTCATGATTTACCTCCCCAACAGGTGAGACTGTTTTTCTTTACAAATTTCGGCAGTAAACCAGACATTGAAATTCACGATCTACCAAGTCCTGTTTTTTCTTTTTTAAAACGTGTTTTAAAACCGCATCTAAGACCGCACTGGTCATATTTTAT
>NZ_CEYIHJ010000170.1:0-3891 GCF_982836095.1 Kosmotoga sp. | reverse complement strand
GTGCTCGATGAATACGTCGTTTTCAGGCCCACTCCCCTTATCAGGGCGAGTTTTTTGGAAGAGTATCTTGAAACGCCAGCCAGAATCTACTACAAATATGAAGGAGTCTCACCTACAGGCAGCCATAAGACCAACACAGCACTGGCACAGGCCTATTTCAACGCCAGAGATGGAATAAAACAGCTTGTAACTGAGACAGGAGCTGGTCAATGGGGCAGTGCACTCTCTTATGCAGGTGCGAAGTTTGGGTTAAAGGTTCAGGTATTCATGGTGAGGATCAGTTACAACCAAAAGCCCATGCGCAAGTATATGATGCAGCTCTTTGATGGCAGCGTTCAGAAAAGCCCAAGCCTGAATACAAAATGCGGGCAGGAATACTTAAAAGAAGATCCAGAACATCCAGGATCTTTGGGAATAGCAATTAGCGAAGCCATTGAAACCGTTTTGAAAGATGGGAACTCCAGATATTCCCTTGGGAGTGTTTTGGATCACGTATTACTCCACCAGACGGTAATCGGGCAGGAACTGAAGAAGCAGCTTGCAATGATCGGTGAAATTCCCACGGTAATAATAGGCTGCCATGGTGGCGGATCTAATTTTGGCGGGACCATACTACCTTTTATACCAGAAAAGCTTGATGGCGAAGATATAAGATTTCTGGCTTGTGAGCCTGAATCTTGTCCCACGCTGACTAAAGGGGAGTACAGGTATGATTTCGGTGATTCTTCTGGATTCACGCCACTACTTAAAATGTACACCCTTGGAAAGGATTTTGTGCCTCCAAAAATACATGCGGGTGGGCTTCGCTATCACGGTTCAGCCCCCATAATAGCCAGATTACTTAAAGAAGGTCTCATAGAAGCAGAGAGTTTTCCACAGGAAGAAACTTTCCAGGCAGCAAAGATCTTCTCAAAGGTGGAAGGCATAATTCCCGCGCCTGAATCAGCCCATGCTATCGCAGGTGCAATAAGAGAAGCGAAAAAAGCGAAGTTATCACGCAAAAAAGAAGTAATTGTGTTTAACCTCAGTGGTCATGGCCTGCTTGATCTTTCAGCTTACGCCTGAGAACCGCCCCTAAAGGGGCGGTTTTTAAATCTTCATAATCAGTGATTTTGCCCAGTCTTGCGCTTTTTTCAGGTTTGATTCGAGATTCATTGAAACATTTTGAAAGTCTATTACGTCTATCACCACACTGGATTCAAGCTCCTTTTCCATAGTTTCAAAAGTGCTCCCTATCATCCCTTCGTGGGTGCAGAAGAAAGCGACTTTTTTTCCTTCAAGAGATACTTTGCTGAAAAAAGAATTCAGGGGTGGTGCGTAGTTTAAAGACCAAACCGGTGTACCGACAATTACAAGGTCATAGTTCGATGGGTTCAGTTCAAAATCCTCCAGAGCTGGTGCTTCATTCATATCAACAGATTCTACTCCCCAGATATATCTGACCTCCCCTTCTGGGATCTCTAATTCGTCCATTCTATCCGGGCTCTCGGCGTGTTGATAGTATCTCTTTTCCGCTTCGGATTTTGTTACCAATCTCAACACATCAGCTTTGATTGTAGAAGCTATTTCCTCCGCTATGGCTTTTGTTCCTTCGTCCATTGAATAGAAAACCACCAGGGCTTTTTTCATATAAGTTCCCCCATTCAATCCCGAAAATCGAGATTCAATATTTTGTGTTCTCCGTAGAGAAGAGGTCTCTCATCATCAAACAATTTCTGGTAAACTACTTCACCAACGAAGATCGTATGATCGCCAGCATCAGTTTTTCCCTTTGTAACGCATTCTATATATGCCAGTGTTCCAGGTACAATGGGTGTGCCAGAACAGCTTAGATCGTAATCGAGCCCAAGAAATTTATCCGTATCACTGCCACTCTTCGAGCCAAAAAGACTTACAAGGCCTTCGGCTTCAGGCTTCATAATGCAAACCCCAAACCGATCCGTCTCATTCAAGAGAATGTGAGAATACCTGTTTTTCCAATAGAAATGGCAAGCATAGGTGGATCAATGGAAACTCTTGTAACCCATGCCACCGCAATGCCATTCAGCTTCTTCCCCGCTTTCATGGTAACGACAGTAGTGGTTGAATAAATCTTTCCCAAAGCATCCACTCTTTCACCCCCTCTGTATTTTAGCAGTAAATTTCATGTCATCAAAACAAAAAATATCGAATTATATCTTGGCTAAAAATATAAGCCTTAACAGCTGTAATGAGGCAGATTAAATAAAACGGGATTAAATCCCTTTTAATGAATTTATACAATAACCACTATATAGATTAGTACCTTACACTGATATTTTCAAAAGAACCATATGGGCTTAAAAAGCCAATCACAACATACTGCTAGTTCAGAGACTTTTAAAGCCCTGTTCTGAAAAGGCTTTCAGAAATATGTTAACTTCTACTTGATTCTCTTTTCCATGAAAAATCTAAAAAAATGTTTATAAAAAATGTATAAAAGCCTGTCTATTATCTTTCATAATTAATGTAGAGTAAAGAGTGCTTATGTATATTTATCATCTAATTCATTATCATTATGGAATGAAGGGTAAGAGCTAAAAGGTGTTTCGACAAATAATTCTGGGCAATTTTCTTATAAAGATTACCCGGTCTTAACCTCACGAATTCGACAATTGTGATAGATTTAAATTGATGTATAAATTTATAGATTAAATCAAATGTTTAATTTTTAGGAGGTGTCACGTATGAAAAAGGTATTATTTGTACTGTCTGTGGTGACGTTGCTGATCCTTCTTGCGGGCTGTCCCTCGATCCAAAAGGGATACACCCTATCTATAGGCGCTGATTACCCTGGAGTAACCGTAACCATTGACGGTGAAACTTATACCACCCCGGTATCTTTGAATGTCTCCGAAGGCCCTCATATCATTGAAGTAGTATCTCCTCCTGTAGAGATTGACTATTCATCTAAAGACGTATCACAGCTGCCAGAAAGCACTTATGAATTTGTAGGTTGGGAAGATGGATCATCCGACAACCCCAGAGCATTAAACGTAATCGGCAATACCAGCTTAAAAGCCCTTACAGCAACGCGATATCTTGTCTATACATACTCGAACCCCTATGGTTTAGCAAGCATACCTGGAACAGGATTCTACGTTTCAGGATCTACAGTAACTTTCAAAGCTCCCTATGTTGAGGGTTATGTTTTTGACAAATGGTACGTGAACAACGTTGTAGTTAGCACCAATGAAACGCTCCAGCTAAAAGTCGATTCCATGAAAATTGTCATAGGAAGTTACAAAAAAGCCGATTCAAGCACTATTCTAAAGGTAGAAACCGATCCTTCCGCCCTTAAAATATCTGTGGATGGTTCAGAGTACCTTTCGCCAAAATCGATTTATGTCGAATCCGGAAGTAACCACACAATAGAAACTGTTTCACCCCAATATAAGGATCTTTCCAACTATGTCCCGGGAAATGATGTCATGCTTGAGTTTAATTCCTGGGAAGATGGCAGTACTGAGCTCTCAAGATCCGTTGTAGTTAACAGCTCAATAACGTATAAAGCCAATTTCGATACCTCCTATAAGGTTCAGGTTGAAGCTGACCCCGATTCTGTGGTTATCTCCGGTTCTGGCTGGTACTCATCTGGTAAAACTCTCAACCTGAGTGCTCCCAGCGTTGATGGTTATCTCTTCGATCACTGGGAAGTAAACGGCTCAGTTTTCAGTTCTGAAAGCTCAATAGAAATATCGGTGGATTCACCAAAATTGATCAAAGCCATTTACAAGAAGATAATACCCACAAAAGAGCTTACTGTTCAAACAACCCCCGAAAAGTTGGCGGTTACTGTAGATGGAAAATCCTATATGTCACCTGCTGTCATAACAGTAGATGAGGGCACTACTCATACAGTGAGTGTGGAAC
>NZ_CEYIHJ010000169.1:0-3967 GCF_982836095.1 Kosmotoga sp. | reverse complement strand
CCCTCTTCAAGAAGCAAGATCCTCGCCTTTGATAGGCTTGTATTGTATTTTTGATTGACGTTTTCTTTATTTGGGGAATTTACTAAAAACGTTAATAGACAGCTTTTACATTTGCCAGAATGCTTACCCATTACAACTCATATTTCGACTTTATCTTCATCATTTTTCTAACAATGGAAAGAGATTCTTGTTCTTTAAGTAGAGTTCTTTGTATAATTTTGCCAGCTGCTTGTATTTTGAATGCCTTTCCATATCAGGTACAAATACACGTTGAATTTTCACCACTTCTTTGTTTATGCTCTGTATATCTTTCTTTTCAAAAGCAGATATGGAAAAACACCGCACCCATCAGCAACTTTTCCTGCGATGTTCATAATTCCGTTCCGTTGGTTAGACCCTTTATATTATGTCTTAAACTTCCTGCACGGATTTTTGATCAGTGTCAAGCATCTTCATTACTTCTCTTCGTGCTATATATTATCATCACAGCAAGTGTTACTAAAAAAGGTACCGTTAGCAGCAATTTTGGGGATATATCCGTGCTTGCCTGGAGTGTATTTGAAAGCGCTGATGCAATTCCAAAAACTATTGAAGCTCCAAGAACTCCTATCGGGTTACCGCGCCCCAAAACAACGGCAACTAGAGCTATCCAGCCTCTCCCATTCGTCATTCCACCCACAAAGGTTTGAAGTGGAAGCGAAAGAGATGCTCCACCAAGACCAGCAAAAAGACCGCTTACGACAAAAGCGATCATTCTATGCTTATATACGGAGATCCCAACGCTAACAGCTGTTTGGCTGTCCTTTCCGACAGCTCTTAAATGGTAACCATATGGCGTTTTGAATATGATATAAAAACAAACAAATACGAGGACAATTGCAAGATAATCCAGTATATTATATCCACTGATAATCTTTCCAAGAATGGGAATATTATGTATCACTGGAATCTCAATCATATCCAGCTTTGGAGCCTTTGGAAAGAAAACAGTTCCTTTTGAATTGCATAAAGTATATAAAAGGAACACAGTCAATCCACTTGCAAAAAGGTTGGTCGCAAGTCCAACAATGAAAACGTTGGCTTTCAAATTCAGAGAAAGATACGCCATTATCAAAGCGAGAATGATTGAAAGACCTAGCCCAGCCGCGATTCCGATTAACAAGTTATGAGAAATGTTAGCTACATACACCGAAAGAAAGGCAGAAGAGAGCATCATGCCCTCAAGGCCTATGTTTAGCATCCCCGAAAGCTCGGTAAAAAGCCCGCCAAGGGCCGCAAGCAATATTGGAGTCATCATTGTTATTGTTGTGTGCATGAAGTCATCCATTGCTTACGGCCTCCTTCCTGGCCTTGATAAAAGAGAGCAGCCCTTCTGCTGTAATTAAATAGAACACGGCCGCCTGTATTATCCTCGCTATTTCGGGAGTGATATCTGAGAATAATGAAGCAACGTTTGCGCCACTTTCGAGGTAAGCAAAAAATATCGCAGCAGGTATCACCAGCAAGGGGTGATTTCGCGCGATAAGAGCTACCGCAATTCCATTCCAGCCATAGCCTGCGGAATATCCTCGAATCATTCTGCCATGTATTCCGTAAATGTCTATTATTCCCGCAAGTCCAGCAAATCCACCGCTCATAAGCATGGCAACAACTGTAACCCTGCTTACAGGTATCCCGGCGTATTTAGAAAAGATTTTATTCCTTCCCGTTAGGGTTATTTCAAATCCAACGATGCTTTTTTTCATTACAAAATAGACGATAATAATGATTCCAATCGCTATGAATATACCTGTATGAAGATCTGAGGGCGGCAGTATTTTGCTAAACATAAACGTTGAATCGAAATAAGGTGATGCTGCCAAACCAGCTAATGGATCTTTGAACGGCCCTTCAAGGAAAAAATCGCCCATATACATTAACGCATAGCTGATAAGAAGTGATGAAATTAACTCATTCACATTTCTTCTTACCTTCAAATATCCTGAAAAAGCTGCGATAACTCCACCCGTGAAAAAGGAAATCACAAGAACGAGCGGTATTAATATAAAGGGGGACAGCCCTTGAAATTTCCATGTTATATAGGTTCCAACGAGAGCACTTATGTAAAGTTGCCCCTCAAGTCCCAGATTGAAAGCTGAAGCCGAAAAAGCAATACTTGCTGCCAATCCTGTTAGCATCAGCGGAATAGAAGCAGCCAGCATGTTTCCAAAGAAATAAACATTACTGAAAGGACCAATAAAGAAAGATTTTATTGCATTAGCGGGTTCGCTGCTTGTAAAAGCTATCACAATGATTCCTATTCCTAAAGCGACCATTATCGTGATGAAGGTTCTGAGCAAGCTCGCATTCTTCATACGTTACCACACCTCTGACCTTTCCTTTGAATGCAATCCCATCATGTATTCCCCAATCAACGATTTCGTCAATTCTTTCGAATTTTCCAGTGAAGCCACTAATTCCCCTTTGTACATAACGAGTATTCGATCTGCAAGGTATAGCACCTCATCCAAATTACTGGAGACAAGCAAGATGGCCTTGCCATCAGCGCGCATTTCACAAAGAGAGTCGTAAACGAATTTTGTGGATCTCACATCCAACCCCCACGTTGGTTCGCAGACTATTAGAACTTCAGGATCAGAAGAAAATTCCCTTGCAATGATCACCTTTTGAATGTTTCCACCTGAAAGCATGCCGACCTTAACAGAAGGCGATGAAGCTTTTATTTCGTATTTTTTTATCAGTTTATTTGCAAAGGTGTATGATTTTCTTCTGTCTATCCAACCATTTTGGGAGAACTCTCTTTTGTAGTACTTTGTCGCCATGATGTTTTCGAGAATACTTGATTCACACGAAGCACCCTCGTTCATTCTATCTTCCGGGATATATACCAGTCCTGCGTCTCTGATCTCTCTTACTTTAAGATTAGTGATTTCTCTATCCTTGAGCATTATCTTTCCGGAAGATACCTTTTTCAAACCGGCAAGAGCTTCAACCAGCTGCAGCTGCCCGTTGCCTGCTATTCCAGCTATCCCCAGTATTTCTCCTTTTGCGATTTCAAAGCTTACTCCCTTCACTTCATCCACTAAATCATCTCTTCCTTTGATGCACAAATCCTCGACCTTGAAAACAGCTTCTTTTTTTATCCCCTTGCTGGCTCTTTTTTCAAAATCGATATCTTCACCAACCATGAGATAGGATATTTTTTCCCTGTCGAAATTATTGATATCCCCACTTGCAATGTTTTTCCCGCGCCTTAGAATAGTGATTTCATCTGATATTTTGAATACTTCATCGAGCTTGTGAGTGATGAAGATTATGGTCTTGCCATGCTTTTTAAGCGTTCTCATTATTTTAAATAACTCCTCTATCTCCTGTTCGGTTAACACCGTTGTAGGTTCATCGAATATAATCAAATCCACTCCACGATAAAGCGTTCTTAATATTTCCACTTTTTGCCTTTGACCGGCAGAAAGATTCGCAGATATCAATTCAGGATCAAGTTCCAGTCTGCTTTCATGGGAAAGCCTTGCAACGTCCTCAATTATCTTCTTCCTATTGATGAAACCAAATCTCCCAGATCTTTCTTTACCAAGAACAACGTTTTCTGCAACAGTAAAATCCTCAATTAGTCTGAAATGCTGCTGCACCATACCAATACCGGCCTTGAAAGCTTCTTTTGCGCTTTTGGGTTCCAGCTCTTTCCCGTTAAGAAAAATATGTCCTTTGTTTTTCTTTTCGATTCCACAAAGGATTTTCATCATCGTTGTTTTACCGGCACCATTTTCACCTACGAGTGCATGAACTGTACCTTTCCTAACGAAGAGGCTAGCATTGTACAGCGCGACAACGCCGTTATCTTCATATGTTTTGCAAATATTCCTCATCTCAAGCATGCATTTATTCATGATATTTTCCTCCGGAGATTTTCAACGTTCATAAAACGCATTTCATGCTTATTCGGACTGTC
>NZ_CEYIHJ010000168.1:0-4038 GCF_982836095.1 Kosmotoga sp. | reverse complement strand
ACTACAAAGAGGCCTCTTTGGATGATTACCGCCATGATCTGAAAAGCAGGATAAGGGATTTCAGCAATAAAATTGTGGACTTTGAAAACTATCCTGATGATCTCATCAGGGGTGAAGAAGCATATTACATTAGAACCCTTATAAGGACTGCATTCATTCAGAAAGCCGGAACTTCTTACCCGCTCTCTTTCGAAAGCCCATATATAATGGGCGCTATCGGTGGAAATCTTGAAATGGCGTTGAAGCTCTGTGAAAGCTTTAGAGGTTTTCTGAAAGAAGCAGAAACAAAATTATTCGCTGCAAAAGAAGCAAACAAAGTAATAGAAGAATATTTGAATGATATTGAGCCAGAAATTGAGATGATAATAGCTAAAGGTAATTTCATTACTCGTGAAAGAAAAGAAAAATTAATGAGCATACTCGATGAAGCCCACAAAAAGGCTATAGAAACAATCAAGGGTTATGGTGTTGATGCTGGATTTTGGTATTCCGCACTAGAAGAGGAAATCAAAAGAAAAATCGAGAATATGGTAATTAGAGAAGCAAAAATAGGCACACAACCTTTGAAAATGAACGAGTCATTTCGTCCGATAGAAAAACCAACCAAACTCATTCATGGTGAGATTGTATGGCTCGATGTAATGAACAAAGGATATCCAGCATATCGGTTCGGGTTATCTCCCAGTGGTGAAAAACTGTTGATAGAGCTTCAAGCAAACACAAGCGCGGTTGAACGATTCAGGCTTTACAATTTGAGAACTCACGAATTTGAACAACTGGCTCTGCCTTCAGAAGCCATGGAACTCATTTCCAATGGTCAGTACAACTTCTGCTGGACAGCAGATAACGAACTCTATATATATTCCTATGATGGTGAAGGAATGGTGATAACTAATAGTGGAAACACTAAACGCAAATCAATCACTACCATAACGGGAGTTGCTTTATACGGGTCAAGCCCATCGGGTGAATTCGTTCTTGCCCGGGAGCTTTCCGGGAAGATTTATCTGCTGAAATCAGATGATGCTTCATACAAAATCATTGGTAAAAGTTATAAAGATAAAGTACTTCAATGGATACCCGGAACGGACATGGCGTTTTTCATAGATGAAAACAACAGGGTCAATGTATATGATGCTCAAAAAGATTCTTTGAACACCTACCAAACCCTTTTTGATGGTTATGCTTGCGCTGTCTTGCCAGGTGGCAAATGGTTTGTTTTCGGAGAAGGTTTTGAGTTGAAGGCTATGAAAACAGATGGATCTGAAAGCTCGACACTTTTAAGACTCGACGAGACCAGCTTGATTATGATTGCAGGTGTATATCCATTATACGGTAACAACATACTCGTTCTTTGGATGAATCACGGAGATAAATTTGACTACGGTTTTCAGGTTTGCACCATTGAGTGAATCTATATTTTTTTCCAGTAAGCTCTTTTGACACCATCTCCGGGTTCTTCAAATCTTTTCCAACTGAAATTTTGCGAAACGAGGAATTTGTGGATCTCATTGTCTCTATCGTTGTTCCCGGGAAAAAGTACAATTTGACCACCGGGTTTCGTAACTCTGAGCATCTCTGAATATTCCTTTTGTGGTTCATCACCGAAGACATGTCCGCCCATGGTAATATCAAAAAAATCACTCTCAAAGGGAATGTCTGTAAGTATGCCATCACATACATACAAGTTGTTTACATCGAGTTTTTCCGCCTTTTCTTTCAGGTATCTTCTGAGGTTTGTGACCGGCTCGACAGCATAAACCGCTTTCGCTTTCTTTGTTGCCACAAAGGTTAACCTTCCGGTTCCAGCCCCTATATCAAGCACTCTTTTACCAAAAAAATCAACTATTGAAGTTAGTTCAGAATCATCCCAATTCAAAAATGCAAGCTCATCATAGCGTTCAGGTTTGATGATATACACAACCCAGTCATTTATGGCTTCCATTACGGCAATTTCCGCTTTTCTTGCTTCTTTTCGAGAAGGATTTTTCCCTTGAGTGATTTTTTCAAAGAACTCTCGCCTTTCAGGAACAAGATTGCAGAAATACCATTTCACAGAGGGATTTGCCGCAAGTGCAGTTCCAAGATCGCTTTCAATTTCACAGCCACTGGAAATCCAAAGAACATGCTCTTTTTCAAGCATAAGCAACCAATTAAAGGAAATTTCTTTGACATCTAACCAGCCAAGTCCCACAATGCTTCTCCTCCTTTATTGCTGATACAATGGAGTCTTATAAACCATCTCAAAAAGATGGAAAAAAGATTAGAATTATTATATCATCAGTGTCAGGAGAGTGAGAGTGTGTTAAGGATAGTGGTAATCCTTATTTTGTTTTTGATAGCCATTTCAGTGTTTGGAAATGGGATTTCCGAAGCAAATATGAGTGGTGGTTTTATGTATTTGCTTTCCACTGAAGTGTTTCACATTTATCCCGGAGGTCTTGGCTTTAGTGCAAGACTCGGCCTTATTCCACCCATTATTCCAGGATCTATATTTACCGTTGCTTTTGACATCTCCGGGGGTTATTATAAACATTTCAAACATTTCTACTACAGATTAAATGGAGGCTTAATGCTAACAACTCCTCTCAAAGCCTTTGATGCTAAATTCATGCCTATGATTAATCCCGAACTTGGCTGGCGCTTTTCGTGGTTTAAGATAAAAATAGGCGGAGCAATTGTTTATGACATTCAGGGAAAACAACCAGCCTTCTTGCCCTACGTAAACCTGGGATTTGCGTATTAAATTAGAAGTGCTAAACTACGCTCAGATGGCGCAAAAATATAATGTTTACGGAAGCTGTCAGCTGATGGAGCGACGATAGAGTTCGTTGTAGGTTGTATGTGAATCAAAAGTCGCGACTCGTTACTCGTTTTTTCGGCTCTTCTCATCTCTTAAAGTCCCAATCCGGTGCTGTGCTTCCCGAGGAGTTTGGTTTTGAGCTCTGAGATTTCAATTCCTGTTTCTTCTGCAACGATATCCCACATGTTTCTTCTTTCTTCATGAGATCTCTTTATCCATTTTTGAACTCGCTCATATCCATAGACCGTTATCAGTGGTGTAAATACGGCTTCGCTTTTAAGAAGGTTCTCTTGTGCTTTATTATTATTGGCCTTGATTTTAGGTATATAGCTTTCAAGACTTCTGACAGCATTGGTGAGAAACCTAAGGGATTTCAATGTATAGTGGATTATAAGCGGTACGAAGGGATTTAGCTCGAGGTTTCCCGAAGAAACTGCGAAGTTTACAGCTACATCATGTGCCAACACGCTCATTGCCAATTGAATGGCATACTCCGGTATCACCGGATTTATTTTGCCCGGCATAATAGAGCTCCCGGCTTGAACTTTAGGAAATTCAAGTTCTCCCAAACCTGCGTTGGGGCCACTACCAAGAAGCCGTATGTCATTGGAGATTTTCAGTAGATTTGTTGCAAGTGATTTCAACAACCCGTGAACTTCTGCAAAAACATCCATATTCTGGGTAGCATCGATCAGGTTTTCAGCCTTTGCAACTCTTACACCTGATATATTTCTGAGTTCATTCACTATCGATAGCACAAATCTCTTATCAGCTGCTACGCCAGTGCCAATAGCTGTCCCGCCGAGATTTACCATGCGTATTCGTTCTTCTACTTTGTATAGTCTCCAGCGATCCCTGCTAATCGCTTCAGCCATCGCTCCGAATTCCTGCCCCAGAGAAATGGGAACAGCATCCATGAATTGTGTCCTTCCTGGTTTCATGACACTCCAGAATTCTTTTTCTTTTTCCTGTAAGACTGCCTGAAGTCTTTCCACAGAAGAAACAAGCTCTTTTAGTAGAACAATGACTGCCATCTTTCCTGCGGTTGGGAAAGTATCGTTAGTTGACTGGAACATGTTGACATCATCAAGGGGATGTACCAGATACTCGCCCTTTTTGCTTCCAAGGAGTTCTGTCGCCCTGTTAGCTATAACCTCGTTGATATTCATGTTTATCGACGTTCCAGCGCCACCCGAAAGTGGATCGACGACAATTTGACCGGAAAGAGTCCCATT
>NZ_CEYIHJ010000167.1:0-4079 GCF_982836095.1 Kosmotoga sp. | reverse complement strand
TGAAAACTTCGCCTGTCCTATTTGTGGAATCAGCCTACCTGATATAAACCCCAAAATATTTTCTTTCAACAATCCTTATGGGGCTTGTCCTTATTGCCATGGACTGGGTTACACCATGGAACTATCTGAAGAGCTAGTGATTGACGAAAATTTAAGCGTACTGGATGGGGCAATAAGGGCTATCAGCAATTCCAGAGATAGCTTTAGCATGAAGCGCATACTAAATGTCATCGAAAGTCTTGGTGAAGATCCCAAAAAGCCTTTCAAAGACCTTAGCGAAGATGTAAAAGAAGCCATTCTCTATGGTACAGATTACGATATTCGTTTCGATTACAGAACAGAGAATCTAACATATCAGGTGCGAAAACCATTTGAAGGTATAATGAATAACCTTATGAGAAGATACAGGGAAACAGAATCACAGGAAATTCGCGAATGGATGGAAAACAAATTCATGGAAAGCAGGGTCTGTACAAGCTGTGGTGGTAAAAAACTCAGGAGCGAAGCATTAGGTGTGAAGCTTGGGCGTTACAATATAGCTGAGCTTTCGGAGCTTACCATAGCTTCTATTTACAAATACCTCTGTGAGTTGAAACTCAGTGAACATGAGTTAAAAATTGTAGGGGAGCTTTTGTCTGAGATAAAAAAGCGACTTCAATTTCTTATAGATGTAGGGCTCGATTATCTGACCCTATCACGTACAGCTATGACCCTTTCTGGAGGCGAAGCTCAGAGAATAAGGCTGGCAACACAAATAGGTTCAGGTCTTACCGGTGTCACTTATGTGCTGGATGAGCCCACCATTGGATTACATCCCCGCGACAACACTCGATTGATAGAAACCCTGAAAAAACTGAGAGATCTTGACAACACAGTGATCGTTGTTGAGCACGATGAAGAAGTAATAAGAAGTTCTGACTACATTGTAGATATTGGGCCGGGTGCGGGAGTTAACGGAGGCAAGGTCGTATTTCAGGGACCCACTGAAAAACTGTTGGACAATCCACCTGAAGAATCCCTAACAGGTAAGTATCTCAAAGGCGAGCTTGTGATTCCACGCTTAAAGAATAGCAACGCAGATAAAGAAAAGAAGCTCATACTTCGCGGAGCGCGGCAGAATAATTTGAAAGCAATTGATGTTGAATTTCCCCTGGGTAAATTCATATGTGTTACGGGTGTTTCAGGCAGTGGTAAGAGCTCCCTGGTCATGGACACTCTATATCCAGCTCTTAGCAACCTGTTAAACAAAACCAAACGTCAAGAAGGGCTTTATGATGGTATTGAAGGTATAGAAAACCTGGACAACATTATTGTTATTGACCAGGGGCCTATCGGAAGAACTCCGCGATCTAATCCCGCCACATACACTGGCCTTTTCAATTTCATTAGAGATATCTATGCCAGGACGCCTGAAGCTCGAGCCAGGGGGTATACCAAAGGCAGGTTTTCTTTCAACGTAAAGGGTGGGCGCTGTGAAGCCTGTCAGGGACACGGCTTAATAAAAATTGAGATGCAGTTTCTACCAAACGTATACGTAGAGTGTGATATCTGCAAGGGCAAACGTTATAACAGGGAAACTCTTGAAATTACGTACAGGGGAAAGAACATCTCAGATGTTTTGAACATGACAGTGGATGAAGCCCTGGAATTTTTCGAAAGGATTCCCCCTCTTCAACGAGCGCTAAAATTGCTCCAGGATGTTGGCTTGGGTTATATCACGCTAGGTCAACCAGCAACTACCCTTTCCGGCGGCGAAGCTCAAAGAATTAAACTCGCATCAGAACTTAAAAAGCGTTCTACCGGTCGAACGTTTTATATCCTGGACGAACCGACCACGGGACTTCATTTCGATGATGTTCACAAACTCATAGCAGTCCTTAAAAGGCTTGTAGAAAAGGGCAACACGGTTCTGGTGGTTGAACACAATCTCGATGTGGTGAAAAACGCAGACCATATCATAGATCTTGGCCCTGAAGGTGGAGATGCAGGTGGCGAGGTTGTGGCTTCAGGAACGCTGGAAGATATTCTCAACAATCCAAAAAGCTATACGGGTTATTATCTAAGAAAACACCTTGAAGTAGAGGAAAAAACGCTTGGCTAAAAATCGACAGAGTCTTTTGCACAAAAAGGAAATTTCTCTTGTTTACTTGAGCAAAAAAGTGTGGTGAGTAAAATGAAAAAGAATTATACCCAAAAAATAGTGATAAAAAAGCTGGAATGCGCAGACTTACATAAAAATGCACTTAACAGCTTTAACCGCTACCAACTGACAACCCATGTGAAATATCTTAAAGATGGAACTTTTCATTGCAAAGCAGAACGCTTTGAAGAAAATTGGGATCAAAACAAGAAAGAAAAGATTGTGGAATATCTGCGAAAATGCCTGGAAGCCGGTGGGGTTGTAATAGGTGCTTTCAATGAAAATAAAGAAATTATAGGATTTGCAAGTTTAGGGCATCTTCTCTTTGGCAAAAACAAAGAATACATAGAACTCTCTTACCTACATGTATCCAATGAATATAGAAATCAGGGTATAGGCAAAAAAATGTTCAAATTGTGCTGTGAATATGCAAAACAGAAGAGCGCTAAAAAACTTTACATAAGCACACATCCATCTGTTAAAACCCAGCGCTTTTATGAAGCCCTTGGCTGTGTACCAGCAATAGAAATAAACGAAAGGATATATAATCACGAACCTTTTGACGTACAGCTTGAATATTGTTTGTAACACTTCTAGTCGTTTTGTTTTGCCTTCCTTACTTCAACTCCGTACTTGACCAATCCCAAGAATAATGATATATTGGCTTTAATATTTCCGCTCTTTGTCTTTCCATGAGTATTATTCCTTGAGCGATTTTGAATCCGTTGCAAAAACTTTCATCTCACATAAAAACAACGAAAGAATCCCAAATCTTATTGAACGCCAAACAAAGGGTGTTCAAGTTGTTTTCTACCAAATAATATTGCCGGGCCATATTATATGTTCTTCTAAAAAATGATAATGAAGAAATATTTTTATCTTTAACCAACAAGGGAGGGAGTAGCTTGGTCAAAAGGAATCTCGTAATTTATCCGCTTTACAGATTTTTCATAAATATGCTCATAATAGGGCCAATATTGGTTCCTTTCATGCTGTTCAAGGGACTTAACTATTCCCAGATCATGCTACTTCAATCTATTTCGGCTATTTCAGTATTCCTCTTTGAGGTACCGACAGGAGCCATTGCTGACAAGGTATCACGACGATTCTCGCTTTTTCTTTCGGGTATTTTTGCTGCGATCGGTCTGTTGTTGTATATCGTATTCAAGAATTTCTATATCTTTGCGATGGCTGAAATGCTCTTCGGCCTCGGCATGACCCTATCCAGCGGGGCTGATTCAGCCCTTCTATATGAAAGTTTAAAAGAAATCGGGAAGAAAGAAGAATATCAGCATAGAGAAGGAAATGCAGCTTCATATATCTTTATAGGCCAAGCGGTGGGCTCAATATTTAGCGGATTTCTATACAAATACAATCATTTTGCCCCTTTCTGGATAAGTTTTGGGAATTTGTTAGTCGCTTCTATAATAGCTTTGCTGTTTTATGAAGCGGAACGAGAAAAGAGCGAACATAGGTACACTTCTCATATCTTCAAGAGTTTTGGGATAGTATTCAAAACGCCCCGCATATTATGGGCTGTGTGCTTTAGCGCGCTAATGGGCTTTGTTCTAAGAGTAGGGTATTGGCTCTATCAGCCATATTTCAAAGAAGTTGATTTGGACATAGCCTGGTATGGTGTAGTTTTCTTCTTTTTCAACATAGTGGCAGCCTTTAGTTCACATTATTTGACCAGACGTTATTCCAATGAAAGGCCGAGACGAATCCTGCTTGCCCTGAGTACTCTTATGGCGTTAGGATTCTTTTTGCCCATTGTTTTTGTAGCAAAATGGGCTATAGCGCTACTGGCACTTCAGCAGATCGTAAGAGGACTCTATAGACCCACAATGAATTTCTATATAAACCACCAGATTCGCGATACATACCGAGCAACTGTTATTTCCACGGTGAGCCTTGTTTCAAATCTCAGTTTTGCTGTTCT
>NZ_CEYIHJ010000166.1:0-4125 GCF_982836095.1 Kosmotoga sp. | reverse complement strand
TCGGCACTGTATCCTGCCGGTAGCTCCACAAAGCTGTGCCCCCTCGGTTCTTCCGTTGCCGTCGCGGTTTCACCTGTTTGGGGGTTTATATATTCGATGAACTTTTCAGCTCCTTTTACAGCTTCTGGCGTACCTAAGATAACTATTGAACCGGCAAAATCCATAAGGCTAACGTTATAACCCAATTTATTAAGGGTACTCTCAAGCTCTTCTACAGAAGTACCCAGAGGTCTTGAAACCAGTTTGTAGGCGAACCCCGTTTTTTCGACTTTTTCAGCGAGATTTGAAAGCAGGGAGAGAGCAACAGCCACATCTTCTTCTTTTCCTGTGATCACAACAGTATTTCCAATGGTTGAAAGGGATAGGTTAAATCCCAGGGTTTTCAAAAGGCTTTCAACATTTTCGTAAGTTACTGATGGCGGGAGTTCATATATCTCCGTTCTGGTTTTTTCGTATTTTCTCAAATAATCCACAAATTGAACTGCTCTCTCAACATCGGAAGCCGTTCCTATCAGGATAAGGCCAAAGGGATAACTATCAAAGACTGTTACATTTAATTGCAGTGATTTGAATTGCTCTTCAATTTGCTTTGCAGTATATTGGGTCAAGGGTGCTACCAGTGCGTATTTGCTTTCTGGTATTTCTGGTAGACCTTTTAAACTATCGAGCAAGTTTTCCAGCTCTCCAAGTTGTGAAGGTGTTCCCGTGGCAACGAGTCCACTATCTGTTTCATGCAATGATATGTCCAGGCCTAATTCGCCAATTATTTCAGATAATGCAGAACCAGAAACCGGTGATAATACAACACGAGCTTCTTTGAGTTCAGAAGTTGCGGGGGTACTTTCTACTGTGGCTGTTGTGGTTGTTTCTATTGGGGTGCTTTCTGAAACCACTTTCTCGACCAGCCTCATAAGTGTATTTATCGCTGCAGGGTCACCGTAGACCACGAAATTTCCGGGCACTTCCAGCAGCTTGAGCTGAAGTTCAAAAGTATTGATTATATTTTGAATTTCCTGCAGGCTCAGCTTTTTCTCAATAAAAGCAAAACTCTTGTCTGTTGATGACAATTCCTGATATAAATTCAAGAATGCCTTTATGTCTTCTTCTGCTCCTACTGCCACAATGCTATCAGCGACGGGAACCATGCTTATGTTATATGAAAAACTCGATACCAGGCTTTTAAGGGCTTCAAGATCAACTCCTGGAATTTTGTGCAGGACGGCGTATTTTTCTGAGACTTTATCTTTCTCCTCAACGCGCCTTTGTAGAATATCGCTTATGGTGCTTTCGGCCCTGTCAAGTGCATCTGGAAACCCTATGGCTAGAATGCCAGTTGGTGATTTAACCAGCTCAACGTTGATGCCCAATTTGTTCAAAATGCCTTGAAAATCGCTGATGGAGTCTTCCGGAATATCAACGAATTCATAAAGCATGTTTTGCTGCACTGTCTGAGTAGCAGAACTGGTTTTTGCATATCCTGATTGTATTTGCTCCAGCAGGTTTTGGGCTTTTAGCACGTTATCCCTGCTGCCGACGATTATATACTTGCTATCAACAGGCATGATGTTAACGCTTATGCCAAGGTTGTCAAAAAGCCCCATGAGCTCTTGAACAGGTGGAATATTCTCCACCGTTGAGTAATATGGGCTCTCTATTTCTCTAAGGCGTTCCACTTCGTTTCTGATGCTCTCGGTGACATTTTTTTCTGCTATCACATACTAGCCAGCATCAGCAGCAATTACTTTCACCGCTGTAAAAACCTCTTCACCTAGAAATTGCTGGAAATACGTTTCAAATTTCTCTACATCCCAGCCGGGAATCGAGGAAATAAACACCGATATTCGTTCTCCCGTTGATCCAGATGCTTTTAGTCTCCCTTCAATCCCGGGGCGTACTTTTGCAATGAAGCTCTTTACGCGTTCGATGTCTTCTCTATTTCCTCTAATGATCAATAATTCAGCCGAAGTGATGTAAGTGTAGCTCACCTGTTCCTTGAACATAGCATCGAGCAGCTGCCCTACGCCACCTTCATAAACCGAAACCGGGAGTTCAATAAACTCTTCCAATGCCTCGCTGAAGAGCTCTTTCTCATAATGGCCCAATTCTTCGAGAACGCTTTTTAGAATATCAGAAGGCGCTTCGATATAAACCAATCTACCGGCTATGGATTCAACAGCGTAATCCTCAGAGCTCAGACCTTTTTTCTGAAAAGCTTTTTGCAGAAAACCCTGTACAACGTCAAAATCCTCTGAGGATCTCAACTGAATGAACTTACCCTCAACGTTTTGTAATGAGCCCCCACTGAACTCGGATATGAGATATTCAGCCACATCGATATTCCTTTTAACCCCTTTTATAATATAGCCACCTTTTTCTCCAAGAAGTTCTATTTTCACTGAAGCGAGATTTTGGACGTGTTCGACTATCAAGGGATCGATGTACTTAGTTTGGATGATTTTGTAACCTATGTTCTGGGCTTTTATACTGATATCCGAAACGATGTCTTTCAAAATGTCAACATAGGCTTCTGGAATTCTGAAAGTCACCTTCCCGATGCCTTCAAAGGTTCTATCCACGTGAATCTTTTCTTCGGGTATGTAGCCTTTTAACAATTCAATCATCATATCTACGATGCTTACAACGCTTCCATGGTCGTTTGTCAAAACATCTTCAACAATCCGGAAGTTTTCCGGCAGGTTCACAGTTAACTCTTTTAATCTGGACTTTTCCGCTTCTGATCTTTGCATTTTAGCAAAGTTATCAAGGTATTCCTTGAGGCGTTCCACATTCCTTTTGTCACCGGTTAATATCAACCGTCTCAATTCGGGAACTGAAGTAATGGAGATTTTGCTGTCGAAAAGCGCGTTGTTGACTTTTTGAGCAACATCAAGAAAATTATTGTAGAGCCCTTTTAAGTCATCTTCGACTACATATTCGGTCTTCACGTAAGCAGATGTCAACAGTTCGGAAATCATCATGTGGGTTTCAAGATCGCCAAAGGCGAGCAGTGTAGATTCGTTCGGTATATACTCAAGAAAAGCGTCAATGGGTAATGCTGCTCTTAATGCTTCAAGTTGATTCTGTCCATCGGTTCCTTGATTGATATCTATTCCCGTATATATCCTCCAGAAAGCGTTAACAACTTTTTTAACCTCCTCAGGAGTTCCGATGTAGAGAGTTCCATCTGTGAAATAGGCATATGAAATCTTGTCTCCCAGGGATATGAAGATATTTCGAAGAACATCTTCCGGATAGGTTGAAGTGAAGCCAATGTTGAGTTCAAAGTTTTTAACAGAGGGCGTTACAACGTAGGAAAGATCGAGGATTTCATCACTCATGAGATATGCAACGGCAGAGTCAAGTTTCATACCAAAAGTGCTGAATTTATCAATCGAAACCTTAATGTTGGAACGCCAGAATTTGAGAATTATAGAATTTCCTTTTATAAAAATTTCCGGTTCCCTTTTTGCTGGAATCAGCAATGCCACGCTAATTGTGTATTTGCCTTCAAGATCGCGTGTCCAGAGCCCTTCAACCGGGCCTGCTCTCAAGGGTAAATCCATGTTCTTCCCTTCCACGTTGTACAGGGTCAAGGAATATATCGTTTTAGAAGGGTTAGCTTGAAATTCATAATCGAATTCTGTCACAGTGCTTGTGAAAGTGAGTGTGATTGACGTCGATTGCTCATCCATAGAGGGGACGAGCGTCTTCAATGAATTTGGGAACAAAAGCACCACAGCTGCTAAAACCAACAAGGTAGCCAAAATTTTTCTCACAGGAATCACCCCGATCGATCTCTATTTTTTTTCTTCATAATTTCTTGCAATGGCAAATTCATTGGTATCTAAATCGTTTAGAAGCACAGCGAATTCAGTTATTCCGTAAACTAAGTATTTTGAGATGCTATCACCGACACGAACTAATTTTTCGTCTTCACCTGTTTTAAGAACGGCGTATTCTATGTTATTTATTTTGAAGTACCCCTTATATGTCACCGAAGTGGCTTCCACACCGGCTTCCATCATCGACTTTATGACCAGTGAAGAGTCAGCCATTAAAGGTTGAAAATAATCCTTTAGCTCAACTGGCTTTTCGAAATCGCTGAGGTCGATTTCCAGATCCCGT
>NZ_CEYIHJ010000165.1:2746-4141 GCF_982836095.1 Kosmotoga sp. | reverse complement strand
TGGAAAGCTCTATGCAATCGCAGATGTTGGTGTGCTGTTTTCTGTCTTCGAAGGGATTGTACCAAATCTGGCACTGTTAAGAATTGGCGCTGGTATGAAGCTCGGAAAACATGCTTTTTCTGAAGTCTCGGGCATAATATTGCTGCAAAATGAGTCGGATACTTTTGGTCAAGCATTAAGTGGAAAGATGTTCGACGTTGAAATTGGATATATCTTCTAATTCAAATTAGCTGAAAAACTTAGCGAGTAAGTGCTATTTCCTCGTTATTTTTGTTAGAGAACCAAATTTATGTTCAAAAAAATATAAAAAAATGCATATCAACTCTCACCTGTGCACCAGGTTCAGTCTTGCAAAGCATATGATCTTATCGGAGGTGAGCTTGATATGAGAAGAATATTGTTGGGCATCATGATTGTTGCTTTTGGCATTACCGCTTTTGGAGCTTTTTCCGTGGGGCTAAATGGCTTAGGTGTTCTTATTACTTATAGTGAACTACCAAGCCCAGGAGTAATAATTGTTCCGGATTTTTCAAACACTTTGATTATTTTAGGTAGTTTAGACTTTAGGGCTTCATTCAGTTGGCTACATGCTGGTTTGATGATGCCGTTTGCGCAATACGCGAGAAACCTTGAAACCGGTGAACATGCTTTTTCACCTTTACCGTTTCAGATGATTTATCTTTATGCGGGCCTTCATCACAGTTTTAATAAACTGTATGTGCTAGCGGATGTTGGTACGATGGTGGTAGGACCATACACCGGGCTACCACTTTTAAGAGTAGGTGGAGGACTAAAACTCGGGAAACACTTTTTCCTTGAGGCAGGCTTTATGAAATGGTTGGTACCAGTTGATATATCATACAAAAATTTTGATGTGGAATTTGGATACGAATTCTAAAAACATTTTGATTTTTCAGAAACATTTGGATGGTTCAAATGTTGACTTATTTCCAAAAAAGTGTTGCACAAGTCCTGTATTTCCATTGTTTTTTTTCTTTCGGCGTGTAATATAAAGCCGAGGAGGTGATTGTACTATGAAAAAGGTATTACTTAGTACTTTGGTCATCGTTGTAGCGGTACTGGCCTTTGGAAAATTTTCCCTTGGTGCAAATAGTCTTATAGCTGCAAGCTATGTGATTGATCCAGGTGCAACCCCCTTTGTGGGGGTCGTTGAAAGTATCGATGCTCGGGTTACACTTGGAATGTTTCATGGAGGCTTAATGACCCCATTCATGATATTTGCTTTCTCATCTGATATGGGATCTAACATGACTGCCTTTCCCCCAGGGCTTGTTTGGTATGCCTACGCTGGCGGGCACCTACCCTTTGGAAGAATGTATGCTATTGGCGATTTGGGAGTGTTAGTTTCTCTTGGTGGTGTATTACCCAATTTTG
>NZ_CEYIHJ010000165.1:0-2736 GCF_982836095.1 Kosmotoga sp. | reverse complement strand
TCATTCTAAGAGTTGGCGGCGGTATGAAACTGGGAATGCATGGATTCGTCGAATTCACCACATTAGCAGCGCTTCAAGACATTGGAAACACCATTGGAAGATTGTTTACTCTAGAATTTGGCTACACGTTCTAAGGCTGAGGAGACTCATAATAAAGAGGGGCAAATGCCCCTCTTTAATTTGTGAGCAAAAACCCTTCTTTGGAAAATTCTCCTAATCTTCAAATTCTACCTTGCCGTCGAGAGAGCGTATTTTTAGCAGGCTTATAACAGGTACATTAAAGTGAGACAGTCTTTTTCGTCCGTTTTCAAAAGTCTTTTCTATCACTCCGACTATACCCTTCAATTCAGCACCTGCGTCCAGCACCATGTTTGCGACAGCTTCAATGGTCTTCCCGCTTGCCAGAAAATCATCTACGATAAGCACTTTATCCTCAAGATTAAGCATTTCTCTGGAAAGGTATAGTTCAGTAATCCCGCCTTTTGTATGTGAAGGAGCTTCAGCTTTGATGTAGTCACACATTGTAATGGGTCGCTTTTTACGAATGAAAATCAAGGGCGTCCCCAGATACAAGCTAGTAGACATTGCCGGAGCAATGCCAGAACTCTCAACAGTAATGATCTTTGTCAATTCTATCTTTCCAAACTCTTCTACAATAGCCTTTCCAACATTTCGCATCAATTCAGGGTCTATCTGATGGTTTAAAAAGGTATCAACTTTTAAAATGCCACCTTTAAGCACTCTCCCTTCTTCTTCAACGAGTTTTTTCAACAATTGTGCGCATCTTTCAATTGCATTCATCCGATCCATCATTATTACCTCCGAAGAAAACCCGGCTCATATGAGCCGGGACAAAAAGTAAAGTCCCGCTCATAGCCAGGCAATTTACGGTTGCCGGTAGAAACTCACAGGCCATATTCCTGTGATTATATGAGCCGGAAAGAATTTTATTTGATAAGATGCTATCATGCTTCAAAGGATAAATCAACAGACTTTATTCGCTAAACGCCTTCCTATTTTTTAGCATGGCTCTGAGTTATTCTCTGATCTCTAGACACGTGTTTCTCCTTGGTTTTGCACGCTTGAGTTCCGTTATTGTAGAGGAAGATGAGAGCTACTCTCTTTTTTTCTGTCAAGGTACTTTTGAAACCTTTACCTTACCGACATAGTCTGTGATAACTACCATATCAGTTTAATGTATAATTTATAGAATATTCTTGAAAGGATTGAATGCATGAACAAAAATTTCACCGAAATGGGGTTATCCCCCAAAACGCTTAAAGCAATTGAAAAAATGGGCTTCACCCAACCTACTCCGATACAGTCTTCAGCGATTCCCACCATTCTCAAAGGCAAAGACATCATAGGACAGGCCCACACCGGAACAGGAAAGACAGCGACTTTCGCCATTCCCATGCTCGAACAGTTAGATTTCTCTTCCAAGCGCGTTCAGGCACTTGTTTTGTGTCCAACCAGAGAACTAGCAGTTCAGGTTACCAGAGAGATAAGCGCCCTTGGAGTCAATCGAAGTGAACTGAGCGCAATAACCGTGTATGGCGGGCAACCAATTGAAAGGCAAATCCGAGCTTTGAAAAAGGGTGTTCAAATTGTCGTTGGAACTCCCGGCAGGCTTATGGACCATATGCGCCGTGGAACACTCAAGCTGGACAATGTCAACTATGTGGTGTTAGATGAGGCCGATGAAATGCTAAACATGGGATTTCTTGAAGACATTGAATACATTTTGGGCGAGATTAATACTGACAGACAAACCGTTCTCTTCTCGGCAACAATGCCTAGACCAATTGTGGCATTGGCACGAAAATTCCAAAAAGATCCTGAACTCATAAGGGTGGTTGAAAGGGTTTTAACTGTTCCCACCATTGAGCAATATTATCTCGAAGTCAAAGAATCTAGTAAGACAAATGTGCTTTCACGTCTTATCGATTACTACAATCTGGGGCTTTCCCTCGTTTTTTGCAACACTAAAAAGAAAGTCGATGAGCTTGTTTTAAAGCTTCAGGAAATGAATTATTCAGCCGATGGCCTCCATGGAGACATGAGCCAGTCCCTCAGGGACAGAGTGATGAAAAGCTTCAGGAACGGATCGATCAAGATTCTCGTTGCTACCGATGTCGCTGCACGTGGTATCGATGTAGACAACATAGACGCGGTGTTCAATTACGACGTTCCAGATGATGAAGAATATTACGTACACAGAATTGGCAGAACAGGCAGAGCAGGAAAAACAGGCATGGCCTTTAGTTTTGCTTACGGACGATCACTTCATAGGCTAAGAGAGATTGAGCGTTATACAAAAATCAAAATCAATAAAATGAACATCCCGAGTTCAAGAGATATCAAGGCTAAAAAGGCTGAAGCTTTCATCGAAGAAATTGGCAGTATTCTGGAACAAGGAAATCTGGGAGACTATGTTCCCGCAGTTGAAGCACTCATCAACCGTGGTTACACCTCCTTGGAAATAGCTGCTGCATTGATAAAATTGAATCTCTTCCAAAGTGGTGGTCAGCAAGAGTTGGAATCACCTCAGGATCGCAAAATGGTAAAACTCGTTGTAAATGCCGGTAAAAAGCACAATATAAGAGCCAGAGACCTTGTTGGTGCTATTACTGGAGAAGCAGGTATTTCCGGAGATAGAATAGGGGCTATCAAGCTTCTGGATAAACGCAGCTATGTTGAAATTGAACAGAAATACGTTGAACTCGTTATTGAGTC
>NZ_CEYIHJ010000164.1:0-4170 GCF_982836095.1 Kosmotoga sp. | reverse complement strand
CCCAGCGTTGTAACTATTATCATTTCCGTGTTTTGTCCTGCAAAAATCAACTCCTCCGTGCAAAAAAGGAATCCCTTGAGAGAGCAAAATAATAGCATTTGAGAATTTCTGGGCTTTTTTAAGAAGTGCGATATTTTCGTTGCCAACAACTTCGACGTCTTTGTCCCATAAAGTAAGGTTATCGTGGGAACTAACATAGTTGATTGTTTCCTCGGGATCTGACGTAAAATCGTAAATCTTGCTGCTATATGAAATACTGCCAACGACACCCCGCTTTATCCTCGTCTCTTTAGCACGACTTCCAAGAGCAAAGCCTTTGAGTTTCTTGTTAAAAACGCTCCCGATAATGGCATCTCTTATACCATCGTTAAATAGGGCTATATGCATTCCTTTTTGTGACCCCTTGCCAAAAGTGATATTTGCTCCCCAACCACCCCAGGGTTCACCATAAACCAGTATGGAGGGATCTTCAGCATGTAGAGAGCTTTCAATTGCTTTGACAGTTTCTTTATCAAATAATCCCAGAAGATCGAAGCGAAAACCATCAACATGATACTCACTAACCCAATAGAGAAGCGAATCTACTATGAACTTTCTCATCATAGGTCGTTCAGTAGCTATCTCATTGCCAACACCTGAGCCATTTGTATAAGCGCCCATGTAATCTATGCGATAAAAGTAATATGGGACAGTTTGGTCGAAAGGTGATCCTGGTCCAGTTTGAGCTGTGTGATTGTAAACCACATCAAGTATAACTCTTATGCCGCTATCATGAAGGGCCTTAACCATTTTTTTGACCTCGGTTATTCTGGATAAAGGATTGGAAGGGTCAGTGCTGTAATGGCCTTCAGGAACCCAGTATAAATATGGATCGTATCCCCAGCCGTATTGGTCTCTTTCACCTTCCTTGAGATAGAAGCTGTCATGGATCGGCATTATATGAACATGAGTGATACCCAATTCTATAAGATGGTCCAGTCCAACCTTTACTCCAAGCGAGTTGGTAACTCCTCTTTCTGTTAAGCCCAGATACTTTCCCTTGTTGATTATGGTGGTAGAAGGATCTCCAGTGATATCAGCCACGTGAATTTCATAAATGATGGAGTCTTCAAATGCTTTCAATTGTGGTTTTATGTCCGCTTCCCAGCCATCAAAATTTGTGCGAGAGAGATCTACCACTACGGATTTTTCACCATTCTTCGTTACAGCCTTTGAAAACATGTCCACTGTTTCTCTTGTCTTTCCATAAGACGTGAATCTATATTTGTAAGCCTTCAAATGAAGATCACCCGGTATGACAGTACTCCATACCCCTTTGTCCTTTTTAATCATTGGAATCACTTTGGAAGGTTCAGTAGCATTGTAGTCATCGTACAAGAGTAAATCCGCTGAACTGGAAACAG
Organism: Kosmotoga sp.; assembly: GCF_982836095.1. Classification (NCBI taxonomy): domain Bacteria; kingdom Thermotogati; phylum Thermotogota; class Thermotogae; order Kosmotogales; family Kosmotogaceae; genus Kosmotoga; species Kosmotoga sp. The sequence goes on along the minus strand of NZ_CEYIHJ010000164.1, from coordinate 2,767 downwards.
GCGACCAAATCCTGAATTCGGTACTGTTGCGTTTGTAAATAGCACCCAACTCTCCAGAGTAGTAAAATGCACTGTTATCCAGGATCTTTCGACATATAACGGTCTTTTTCATATAACCGTCGATTTTCAGCTGAATAGATTTCGAAACATCTTCTGGTTTCAATTCCTCGCCTAAGGATATTTTTATGTACTTCGTCTTGGAAATATCAGTGGGGTCTGCTTTTGTTACACTTTTTATGGGCAGATTTTTTCCATCAATGGTAACTTGTACTTTTTTGAACCATTGTTTTGTGTCCATTGGTGTGGAAAGATATGCGTAGATATCTGTGAAAGAGTCGAGAAAAGCCGCTTTTACTCTTGGACTTAAATCGATTTTGCTGGGATCGGTATAAAAATCCATTTCCCCTTCAAGTACCCAGATTTCCGCTACACCGGTTTTTGGTATTTTAACGAATCTATCTGCATTTACATCCTTTTTCTCCCATTCTCTCAACCTTACTATGAACCCCAATTGCTCCCATTTTTTGTCGAAAGTTATAACTGCAAAAGGGCCAAAATCATCCATGTGGTTGAACTCATAACTCTTGCCTGCAAGACTTTGTGGCTTATGAGGCCATACCCACAAATTCCATCCATCGTAGTTTCCATCGTATCTGTGATAGTGCAGAATGAGAACGATTTTTCCTCCAAAGTCTTCTGCTGTTTTCCCGGCAGAGTAAGCTGTAAAAGCGTACATCGTAACTGACAGCAACATAATCAGAAAAATCCAGGAAATTTTCTTGAACATTAAAACACCCCCAATAATCATCACACTTCTGTTTTTGTCACTATTGGCAGAGATACCAGAAGCATCAGTGCAAATGCGCTTTTAACCTTGTAAGAACCATTCCAGTGAAAATATTGTCAATAAATCAGGAAAAAACTCAAAATCAAACGCTACACAAGCAAAAATAAAATTCTTCGTAGTACATCGAGACAATACAATTGTATGTCGCCACTTTTTCTAAGAGTATTGCTCCAAATGCAGGAAGTCCATTAAATAGAAGCTTCATAGATTCAACAAAGATGAGAGTTATAGCCACAAATGAAAAAGCTGGGTATGAATGAACCCGGTCTTCACCACCTCCGTAAAAAGTATATCACTCAAAGAGAATGCAAAAACAGCTCATTTTCAACATAACTTTTAAGAGCGTTTAATTGTTACAATTTGACAAACTAACGAACTGGAAAAAACAGCATATTTTCATGGTTTATCATTGACTTGTCAATTCCTTTTCTGGTATATTTTTAATTGGTACAGGGCTCCCGAGCCCTCAGTTTTTATATCGTGAAAGATTTTGAGATAACATACAGGGGGTGTAAATATGCGAAAAGGAGCAATAATACTGGCTTTGGTTCTAATTTTAGTCGGTACTATGTTCGCGACAGAAATCAAGATTAACACTGTTTCCGCAAAACCTATGTTAACAGGTCCAGGCGGAAGAGTATTTTTGAGATGTGAAGCTGTCGGTGATGGAATACTGTCCTATAAATGGAACCCCGAGGAAGGAAAAATTATAAGGGATTATAAGAACGGGACAGCGGTCTGGAGGGCACCTGAAGCACCTGGTGCATATTCAATACGGGTGGAGGTTGTATCCAATGCTGGTACAGTTGAAGGGGAAGTCGTCGTCAAGGTTATGAGACCTGAGGATTTGCCAAACCACCCACCAGAAATTCAGTTGCTTTACCCCGACAATGGAAAACAGCTATCTGTTGAAGACGACAAAAATGGGATCCTACTTTTGTGGTATTCGAGCGATGAGGACGGGGATTATTTGTTTTACGATGTTTACTTGAGTGACTCACTGCCTTTTGATTCACCATGGATGGTAGATCATGACCGATTGGACATAAAAGCCAAAAACTTGAAAGGTAATACTAAATACTATTGGAAAGTCGTAGCAAAGGATGGGAGAGGCGGTCAAGCTGAAAGTGATGTCTTCACCTTTAAGACTGCAAATCATTCACCACGCGTGATTTTAGAAGATGTAACAATCGATGAAGAGCACCCCTTGAAGCTGAATCTTCTCGATTTTGCGTCTGATGAAGATGGAGATCCCTTGAGTTTTGAACTGCTCCCCGGATCGGTAGGAGAAATTGAGGGAACAGAGTATGTATATACTCCAACATATGCTTCTTCTGGAACATATAGAGTAGCTGTAAAGGTAAGTGATGGTGAATTAACTTCATCCGACGACTTTATCCTTACAGTGAAAAATGTCGATAGAAAACCGCAGGTTTTTTTGAGTTCTCCCGCTACAGATACTGAGACTTCGACGGAAGTAACGTTTAAATGGAGTGTGGCAGATCCTGATATTGAAGATGGATCTGATCGGAAAGATTATGTCAGATCGACCGTGTACTATGGCACATCGGAAGAGGAACTAACATCTTTTACCACTGATCAGACAGAGTACAAAGCAGTTCTTGATCCTCACTCCGACTACTACTGGAAAGTGAAAGTCGAAGATGCATATGGCCTTACAGCAGAGTCAAACCTTATCCATTTCAAAACAAGAAACAGTCTTCCCTGCGTATCAAAAATAGCGGTAGAATTGAACGAAACAGAGAAAAAGGTTATTGACCTTGATGCCTTTGTTCATGATCCTGATGGTGATAAAGTTGAATTTGTCCTGTCTGAAGATAATCCAGAACATCTTGGGCTTTCCTCGGAAAATTTGACACTGTCCTGCACATCCATGGCGGTTAAGTTAACAGTGAATTC
>NZ_CEYIHJ010000163.1:2362-4222 GCF_982836095.1 Kosmotoga sp. | reverse complement strand
AAGCATTTATTACCGATGTAACCCCGCCCGATTGCCCGTATATTAAATTCTTTTTGTTCATATAGAACCCCCCTAATTCTTTGTTTTTGATGATTATAGCACAAAGCGAGGCTGTCAGCTGGTGAAGCGACGGTAAAAGCCGTTGTTGGTTGTGGGTTGTAGGTTGTGCGCAAAACATGTTGGGTACCGAGTTACGTGAGTGTATCAGAAACCGAGTTATGAGTTATGAATGATGAGTTATGAGTTAAAGAACTGAGGAGCCGAGTTGCGTGATTCGAGATCAAGAGCCGAGAGTCCGAGAAGCGAGATCAAGAGCCAAGTAACGAGAAAACATCAAACCCTGTCTTACAGTCAACTGCGCTAGCGGTTCAGGGCAACTCCGCAGGAGTTCAGAGCAATTGCGTTAGCAATTCATAGCGCGTTTTAGCAACACAGGTCTGGGGCATAGTTCCTACCAAGCCCTAGCAACTAGACCCTAGACCCGATCTCTTGTACCCTAAGTTGGTATTATCAGGTGTCATAAGACATTCTATAAATGAAGAATTTTAAAAACGCCACCCGGACCGGGTGGCATTTTTGTCGGCTTTATAGGTTTATCTTCTCAGTTATTGACTTAGCCTGCAAGAATAACAGTAAGTAGTCCCTTCCTCCAGCTTTCGAATCCGTACCGGACATGTTAAAGCCACCGAAAGGATGCACACCAACGAGAGCACCTGTGCATTTTCGATTGAAATACAGGTTACCCACATGGAAGATTTTTTTGGCTTCTTCGATACGCTCTCGTTTTTTCGTGTAAAGTGCGCCGGTTAAACCATATTCGGTACAGTTGGCTATATCCATTGCATCGTTGAAATCCTTAGCTTTGATAAATGCGGTAACAGGGCCAAAGATTTCTTCCTGGGCAACTCTTGCATAGCGATCAACATCTGCGATTATAGTAGGTTCTATGAAATAGCCCGGAAGGCCTTCTACGCGCTTTCCACCAGTAACGAGCCGTCCTTCTTCCTTCCCTATGTCTATGTAGCTCAAAATTTTTCTCATGGCATTTTCATTGACCACGGGACCAAGCCCGTTTTCTGGGTTTCTCACGTCTCCAATTTTTATCTCTTTTGTTCTTTCAATAACTTTTTTCAGCAACTCATCATAAATGGCTTCCACTACTATTACCCTTGAACCAGCGGAGCATTTTTGACCCTGAAAGCCAAAGGCGCTGGACACTATTCCTTGGGCTGCGGCGTCCAGATCTGCCGTTTCATCAACCACTACTGCATCTTTTCCACCCATCTCAAGCACTACACGTTTTATCCATTTTTGCCCGGGCTGGTGTTTGGCAGCTAGTTCGTTAATTCTAAGGCCCACATCTTTAGACCCTGTGAAGGAAATGAATCTGATTTTCGGATGTTCCACAATGTAATCGCCTATCTCAGCACCGCTACCAGGAACAAAGTTCACGACCCCCTCAGGCAAACCGGCTTCGTGGAGTATTTCTACAAATTTAGCAGCGATTATAGGAGAGTCGCTTGCCGGCTTAAGAAGCACGCAATTTCCGGAAACAGCTGCAGCTGAGGTCATACCGACCATGATCGCTCCCGGGAAATTCCAGGGTGGAATTACAGCCCCTACACCAAGGGGGATATAAACAAGTTCATTGTTTTCATCTGGGATTCTTACAACCGGTTGCTGTGAAGCGTATCTCACAGCTTCTCTCGAATAGAACTCCAGAAAATCAATTGCTTCTGCGAGATCTGCATCAGCTTCAGGGCCGCAATCACCAGCCCCTTGTTCTCGAACCGCGATAGGATCTCGCCCACCAGCTGGCGCTGCACCGCATCCGGTTTGATAATAACCAACGTCTGTTCC
>NZ_CEYIHJ010000163.1:0-2352 GCF_982836095.1 Kosmotoga sp. | reverse complement strand
ATTGTTGCATCCAGCTCGTAGCGCCGCTCTCTCATTATTTGGGCAGCCTTCAAGAAAGGCTTTACCCTTTCTTCAACGGGCGTGTGCTTCCAGGTTTCAAAAGTTTCCCAGGCTGTATCCAGCGCCTTATCTATGAGTTCCCTGGTGGCTTTTGATGTAACCCCAACAATTTCTTCAGGATTGCTCGGATTAATGGATTTGTTTTTCTTCTCAGTACTGTACTTTTTTCCACCTATTATGAGGTCGTAGTCTTTTTTCTCGTTTGCGACTTTTTCAAGGGCTTCCTTCATCTTTTTTCTGACATCCGGGTTTGATGGGTCAATATAACCCTCATTCTTGAAAGGTGGAAGGACAATGTAGTTAGTTGCTTCTGGCAATTCAAACACCTCCTGTGAATTTTATACAACGTTTTTCTCTCTTGAAACTCCTTTTGAAAATCTTTCCATTTTCAGATTTGATATATCCACTTCTTCCGGACTACCGTATATTATCCAATCCGCCATGGCTTCACCCACCGCTGGGGCAAGCATAAATCCATGACCGCTAAAACCAATCGCGAAGTAGAAATCTGAAAGCTTATCGGATTTGTCAATAATCGGTTGAGCATCTGGTGACATATTGTAAAGCCCTGCCCAGTGCCTCAGTACCCTGACTTCTTTCAGGAATGGAAAGAAATGTGGCATTTTCTCTGTCATCTCTGTCAGAAATTTCCAGCTTGGGTCATGCTTATGGCTGGGCGGTTCGTCCTTGTCACCCTGCCCCATGATGAAATTACCCGATTTCGTTTGCCTTATGTAAAAATTGTTCACAAAACTTATCACCAAGGGATCGAGAATATGCTCCAGGGGTTCGGTAACAAATATCTGGTGCCTGTAAGATTCCGTAGGTAATTCCACGCCAGCCATAAGGCCCACTTCTCTTGAAAATCCCCCCGCAGCATTTACTACTACCGATGTTTTGATGTATCCTTTGGTCGTTAAGACCCCTTTAATTTGACCGCTTTGAACATCTATGTCGGTTACCTCTGTGTGGGTAAGAATCATCGCACCCATCTTTTCTGCTGCTTTGGCATATGCCATAGTGGCAAGATGGGGGTTAGCGTGTCCATCAGTGGGGCAAAAGGTAGCGAGTTTTAACCCTTCAAGATTCATGAAGGGGAACTTCTCTTTTGTTTCTTCTTTGCTTAGTAATCTTACGTCCAGTCCTTCCTCTTGCTGCATAGCCACATTTTTGTGGAAAAGTTCCACTTCCTCATCCGTGTAGGCAAGGAGCAAGTAGCCACCTTGATAATATTCTATGTCCATGCCGATTTCTTCTTCGAAGCGTTCAAATAGTTTGACACTCCTCATAGCCAGTCTGACGTTCATTCTTTCGCTCCATTGTTGCCGAATTCCTCCACCGCAACGCCCTGTTGAGCCAGAGGAAAGATATGATTTCTCAACAAGAACGACATCTTTCATTCCCTTTTTGCAAAGGTAAAAAGCTATGGCAGTACCTATGATACCTCCTCCAATGATTACGACTGATGCTTCAGCCCTCACTGCTTTCACCACCTTTGGCACTTTTACTGACAGCCTTAAAGGTCGTTGGAATCACAGGTGGCCTGAAGGTGCCTGGATCGAGTTTTTCAATGGGGGTTCCGGTTTTACGCGAGAGGATCATCAGAGCGTTTAACCGACATGTACGGCCACCACAAGGTCCCATTGCTATTCTCAGTCTTCTCCTGAGTTCTTCAAAATCTGTGTATCCTTCCTCAATGGCTTTTTCAACATCCTCTACCGTAAGCTCTTCACAACGGCAGACAATAGCTTCTGGCTTCATTTCGACAACTTTTATATGTCTGACTTCCCTGGCTTCTTCTAAAGGTACTTCGATATAAACAACGGTTGTACTGTTAGGAGCTTTAACAACTTTCGTTACCTTTGCAACACCTGCAACACTGCCATCCTTTCTGAGGGCATATACCTGATCCCCTTTTGAAGGTATCGGCAAGAATTCATAAGGTATGCCAACTGTGGCTGTCCCCTTTTCCTCTTTTTCTTGCATCATGAATATGGCCAAGCCGGGACATTTGGTAGCACAAATACCGCAACCGGTACATTTTTCATAGTCGATAACCGGAACGTTGTTGATGTTTTCGCCAATCGTGATAGCACCGAAAGGGCAGCTTGTTTCACAGGGATTGCAAGGAATGGCTTCACTGCATTCTATGATGGGTCTGAGTTTCCCCTTATAAGCCTCATATGAGGGCTCAACTGCCGTTTCACGTGGCAATTTTTCCGGGAAGCTGAGGTTGAGCTTTTCAAGCCCTTTTCTAACCTTTGACGAGGTAGGTCCGCTTCTAAAAGCTCT
>NZ_CEYIHJ010000162.1:0-4228 GCF_982836095.1 Kosmotoga sp. | reverse complement strand
CTAAATAACCCCGAAATTGAAAAAGTTTATGCTGGAATGAATGGGATTAGCGGTATTTTGAAGGAAAAGCTTTTTGATTTGACCAGGGAATCTAAGGATGAAATCGAGAGAATACCATACACTCCGGGAGCCATATTTGGTTCTTGCAGAAAGAAGCTGAAGACTGAAGAAGAGTTCAAAAGGCTTTTTGAGATATTTGAAGCACATAATATTGGATATTTTCTTTACAACGGTGGCAACGATTCTATGGAAACAGTTCACCAAATAGCGATAAAGGCAAAAGAGCTTGGATATGATCTTAAAGCCATCGGTATTCCCAAAACCGTGGATAATGACCTGATGCACACGGACCATTGCCCGGGGTATGGTTCAGCGGCAAAGTTCACAGCCATTTCAATTCTCGAAGCAACCAGAGATCTGGAATCGATGCATACTGATTCAACTCAGGTTTTCATTCTTGAATCAATGGGGCGCTATGCGGGCTGGCTTGCCGCTTCAGGAGCTCTTGCAAATATGAACGGGGAACGTGGCCCTCAGATTTTCCTTCTTCCCGAGGTTCCCTTCGACGAAGAAAAGTTCCTCTCCAAGGTTGAAGAAGTCATAGCAAGAGATGGTTACTGTAGCATAGTCGCTGCTGAAGCATTGAAGGATTCTGAAGGAAACTACATCTCCACCGAAGATTATCTCGATGCCTTTGGCAATGTTCAGCTTGGCAAGATAGGCATATATCTTCAGAAGTTAATTCGCCAGCACCTTGGCAGGAAAGTTCACACTGCTTTACCGGATTACCTTCAGAGATCTTCAAGGCATGTCGCAAGTCTCACAGACTGGCAGGAAGCCATAGAGGTCGGAGCAGCGGCGGTTAAGTTTGCTATCATGGATGGTTTGAGCGATATTATGGTTTCCATTATAAGGGATAATGATTCTCCTTATTTAAGGCATTACGAACCTGTCGAACTTGCCGGTGTCGCTTCTGCAGTGAAATACCTTCCGGGAGAATTCATTTCATATGACGGCTTTAGCGTGACATCAGCGTTTGTAGAATATGCCAGACCTTTAATTGAAGGGGAAGCCCCGGTTAACTATATGAGAGGGATTCCCCTTTACGCAAGATTGAAAAAAGTTCCCATTGAAAAGAAGCTGAAGGGCTAAATTCTTCAGTCGGTTTCAAGAACAGCGGCAACCTCCTTCAAGAGGGAAATTATCGGGAGGTTCTGAGGGCACTTCGGTTCACAAGTACCACATTCGACACAGTTTGAAGCCCTCTGTTCGGGTTTTGAAAAGTTCATATAAGCCCACTTAGCCCCTTTTAGGTCGTCGAACATAAATGCATTGTTATATTGCTGAAAGGCGTAGGGAATATTTACACCATTTGGACATGGAAGGCAGTATTCGCATGCGGTACAATTGATCTTGATCCTGTCCAGAAAGATTTTTCTGACTCTGTCAATTATTTCTATCTCTGCCTCTTTAAAAGAATTTTCTTTCCCATCATCTGCCGTTTTGATGTTCTCTATAACTTGTTCCAGAGTTGACATTCCACTGAGAAGCAAAGAAACTTCAGGATGATTCCAGACCCATCTGAGAGCCCAATATGCCGCTGTCCTTCCCAGAGTATTTAGCAACTTCAGTGCTTCCTTAGGTACATTATTTGCGAGTTTTCCACCTCTCAGGGGTTCCATGATCACCACACTTATGCCTTTCTTTGCAGCGTAATTCAGGCCTTCCTGTCCCGCTTGGTAATCGGTGTCAAGGTAATTGTACTGGATCTGGCATAAATCCCAGTCATAACCGTCAATGATTTCCTTAAAAACCTCTACGTTGTCATGAAAAGAGAAACCCACATGCCTGATTTTTCCTTCTGAAAGCGCTTGGTTGAGAAAAGTGTCAAAGCCGAGTTTTTTCATATTTTCCCATTTGTTTTTGTCAAGAGCGTGTAGCAGGTAAAAATCGATGTAGTCTGTTTTAAGCCTTTGAAGCTGTTCATTCAGGTATCTATCCATATCTTCTCTTGTTTTAACAAGCCAGGTTGGAAGTTTTGTTGCCAGAAATATCTTCTTCCTGTATCCGGTTTTTTTCAGGAATTCCCCAATGAAAGGTTCACTTTCCCCGTTATGATAAGGATAAGCAGTATCGAGATAATTAACGCCATGTTCAATGGCATAAGAAAGCATTTCAGAAGCCTTTTTCCTGTCAATTTTTCCATCAACAGTAGGGAAGCGCATACATCCAAAGCCCAGTATGGAAACTTTTTCTCTCGCTTTGCATATTTCTCTGTAAAGCATATCAATTCTACCCCCATTTCATTTATTCTAAATTAGAGTGATATAATCAATTTAACAGGAGGCAAATATGGGTTCAGGGAGAAAACTTTTTCTTACTGTCTTTCTTTTTTTATTATACGCTTTGAACATCTTTGCAGGAAATCTTCTATTCGGTGGCGACAGCAATTATCCTCCTTATGAGTACATAGATGAATCTGGAAATATCACAGGATTCAATGTAGAGCTTGCCAGAGCAATAGCAAAGGTTACAGGGCTCGAGATTGAAATACGTTTAGACGAATGGGGGAAAATCCGTTCTGATTTTGATGATGGAAAGCTTGATGGGCTTCTTGGAATGGCTGTAACACCCCAGAGAGCAGAGCAATTCGATTTTTCTGTTCCGCATAACACCCTCTATATGACGCTATTCTTTCGAAAAGGCACCAAAAAACCCGATTCAGAATCCGATCTTCACAATAAAGCCATTGTTGTTCAACGAGGTGGGGTAATGCATGATTACCTTCTCGAAAAACATATTACAGACCAGATCATCACCGTTGAGGCTCCTCTAGAAGGGTTGAAAGTTCTTTCAAAAGGTGTTGGATATTATGGCATTTTTGGCAAGTATCAGGCCCTATATCTGATAAAAGAATATAACTTAAAAAATCTCGCTTTTTCTGACTGGGTTATTTACGAACGGGATTATGCTTTTGCTGTACAAAAGGATAATGTAGCTCTTTTGAACAAACTCAACAAAGGGTTGCTTTTGCTGATTAAAAATGGCGAATATAATAAACTTTATGAAAAATGGTTTGGACCATTAGATTGGAAAGCTGTTTACGGTGGAAGAATTGTGAAAATCCTATACTATGCATTTGCCATCCTTGCTTTGGTCACATTGCTAATCCTCTTTTGGAGCTGGTTCCTGAAAAAAATGGTAAAGCAAAGAACATTGGATTTGAATGAAAAGCTCAAAGAAAACCGCATTTTAAAGGAAAAAGCGGAAAGACTTCATGATATTGCCCTGCAAATGGAAAAGTGCAAAACGGAGGAAGAAGTTTATGACCTTATTGTCAACGCGGCAAGAAGCATTCTCAGCTTTGATGTTTACAGCTTAGATATCCTGGAAGGCGAAGAGTTAGTGGTAAAAAGAAAATCTCCAGAAATAGACTGCCCTTTGCGGGCACCTAAAGATAAAGGTATAGCGGGCAAAACCCTTTTAACTAGTAAAACTATCATGATAGATGATATCAAAAGCACTCCTGAAGCCAGGCCTGTAAACGATAAAATCAAATCAGCCATAAGTGTTCCGATCGGTGAATACGGTATTTTTCAAACCATATCTTATAAACCTTCTGCGTTTACAAAATATGACGTAAGAATGGCTGAGCTATTAGCACTTCATGCAGCTGAGGCGATACGCAGAATAAGGGTTCAAAAAAGAGAGCGCTATCTTGCTTTTCATGATAGTCTTACGGGGTTGTATAACCGAGCCTTTTTGGAGGAAGAGCTCAACCGACTTGATACAGAGAGGAATTTGCCCATAAGTATCATTTTTATAGATGTAAATATGCTTAAAACCGTAAATGATACGTATGGACATTTTACCGGTGATAATTATCTCGAAGAAATAGCAAAAGCCATCAAAGAATCCTGCCGACATGAGGACCTCGTGGTTCGCTGGGGCGGGGACGAATTTGTGATTCTACTCATCAAAACAGAACGGGAAAAGGCAAAAGAAATCGTTAAGAGAATAGAGATGAAATTGACAAAGATCAATCACTTCCCAGTTCAGGTATCCGTAGCAGCCGGCACAGCAACAAAAACGCTTCCCGATGAAGATATCCAGCAGATACTTCGGGAAGCGGAAAAAAACATGTATGAAAACAAAAGACTTTTCAAGGTTCAGTTGCAGAAAACAAAGGCTTCAGATGAAGCTTAGCTTGCCCTCTGAACAGAAACCC
>NZ_CEYIHJ010000161.1:0-4235 GCF_982836095.1 Kosmotoga sp. | reverse complement strand
CTGAGGTTCGTTTTAAGTGAAACCCCACAATTCTGCATTATCTTGTCTACCAGACTTAATGGATAGCCGAGTTTTTTCAAGCTCGTTCTTACAAGCATGTTTTTCTGCGTCAAAAGATCATTTTTGAGCTTTTCCGGATCAATATCAAGAAAATTAATCAAAACCTCATCCCCCGTTTGCGCCTCTCTTGAAAGATGGAGTATCACAGGCCCTGAAAAACCCTTATGCGTGATCAAAAGTGGCCCTACTTTTTCAACTATTTTCCTTTCGTTTTTCCAAAGAGACACTCTCGCAGCTTTGAAAGAAAGCCCTGATAATTCGCCTAAAGAAAAGTTCTCGATAAAAAACGGTGCAAGTGCGGGTTCTGGGCTTATTACGGTGTGGCCCAGCGCTTTTGCGAAGCGATAACCATCACCCTCTGAACCCGTCCAGGGATAGGTTTTTCCCCCGGTTGCAATTAACAGCGCACTGGATTCAAAGGTCTTATCTGTGGCTTTTACAATAAATCCTTTATTGGTTTTCTTGACAGCAATAACAGGGCATGAAGTTTTAATTGAAACTCCTTTTCTTCTCGCATCATCAACAAGGATTTTTAAAACATCTCTAGCTTCAAAGGATGCTGGAAACACCTTGCCATTTTCGGTTATAAGAGTTGGAACTCCCATTTTGTTGAAATATTCGATAAGGTCTTTATTATCAAATGCATAAATCGCAGGTTTGACGAACTTTTCTTCACCGTTGTAATGAGATAAGAGTTCATCTGGAGTACCCGTATGAGTGAGGTTACATTTGCCCGAACCCGATATCAACAACTTTCTTCCAGGACGATCCTTTTTTTCGAGCAAAAGCACGGACAGGTTACATGCGGCAGCATTTATCGATGCGAAAAGGCCTGCGGGACCAGCGCCTATAACGATCAGGTCATATTTTCGCATCTCAGTTTCCCCCGCTCAGTAAAGCAATAGAAACCACAGCACTGGCTATCATAAGCCAGTCTTTTTTGTCGAGAATCTCCTTGAATAAGAGCATTCCACCAATGCTCATCAACATAAGGCTGCCAATACCGTACAACGGAAATGCGACAGAAGCCGGTACAGAATTCAATGCTGAAATAAGGAAAAATGAAGAGAACAAGTTGGGAACCCCTACCACAAGACCGATACCAACTTCAATCCATCTGGGTTTACGACTTCTTATCACAAAGGGCATGCTGATGACCAAAGCAGTTGAAAAAACCGCAAAGAGAAACAATGGCCTTGTTGAAATAGTTGCGTACTTCTGAAAAAGCTTATTGAAAAATTCTGCGAAGCCAGAGAACATGAAGAAAAGAATTACAGCAACACTTGGTTTTAAATGAGATTCCCCGGTCTTTTTTCCGCTCAACAACACAGAGATGATGGCAAATACTATTCCAAGACAACGTATCGGTCCAGGTATTTCAAGCCACAGAACCAAAGCAAAGAATGGTGGCAATACCACAACGCTCAGTTTCCCAATAACACCTGTAACGGCTACGCCGCTTTCTTTCAAACTCTTTTGATAATAAATAAAGGCGAGAAAAAAGAAATTTCCCGCAATGACACCGAGAAAGAGTGCCCACCAGGGTGAGGCGGCATTAGAAAAGGTTTTTGAATTCCTGAAAACATCCCAAAACTCTGTTAAAAAACTCCACATTCCATCTGAATCCAAAAGAATATCGCCTTTTAAAACCAAAAAAAGCGTAATAACAGAGGCTATTAAATAATTTGCGCTGGTAACAACATACCTGTTCAGGTTCATCCCTTCACTAAAGCGAAGAAACAAAATAATGGAAACACTACATAAAGTGGCGAATATCAAGTATGTCATACAACCCTCCAACATAAAGCTTCTTCGCAATTTTACACTAAAAATCTCCCTTACTGCCATAGCTTTAAGGTATAAATCGTTAATATAGTTCTAACTCACTTCTTGACAACTGCAGCTGATTGTTATAGAATCTTATGCAAATCATTTGCGCAAACGATTCGCGAGGTGATAATGTTGAAAGGTCTTACAAAGCTTAGAAAAGAGATATTGAACCTCATAGAACGCTCTAAGGTTCCTTTATGTGCCGAGGAAATATACCAGAATCTCGATGAGAAACCCAATCTTTCCAGTGTATACAGAGGGCTTTGTTATTTGGAAGAAAGAGAAATGATAAAGTCCATCACCTTTGACGGAAATACGAGATACTTTTTTAAAGCCACAGAGCACCCCAGACATTATTTGTACTGCAAAATGTGCGGTAGGCTCGAGGCTTTTGACATATGTTTCGCCAATAGGATTCAGAAAGAACTCGAAAAAAAACACGATTACAAGATTCTCGACCACATATTTTATTTTGTAGGCATATGCTCAGAATGCCGCAAAAAGCTTTCCGAACAGTGAAAAGGAGGTGAGTGCGGTGAAACCAATAATAGCCATCATATTTTTGATTTTACTTATCACTTCCTCGCTGTTTGCTTTGAATATAATCACCACAATAAATCCCTATTATTTGCTCTTGAAAGAGATCACTGCTGAAACCGATAATGTCACCCTTTTGATTGAACCCGGTCAGAATCCACATATATATTCACCCAATATGGAAGATATCCGGAAACTTTCAAGTGCCGATCTAATAGTTGCAAATGGATTTGAGCTGGAAAGCTTTTTGACTGAAAAATTGGATTGGCTTGAACGTTCAGGGAAAAGGGTCATTTTTGTTTCCTCATATGTTGATAAAGTACTTCGTTCATCATCGGATTCTACCCCAAACGAAGATCATATAAACCCACACATTTGGCTGGGGATTTCTTTGCTCACCAAGTATATAATTCCTGGCCTAACAAAAGATCTAATGAAGATAGAACCTTCAAAGGCAAATCTTTACACTGAAAACGCAGAAAAGCTCATCGACAATCTAAAAGAGATATATAAAAATCTATCAGAATATTTTCTTCCCTTTGCAGGCAAAAAAATATTGATGTCACATCCGAGCTTCTATTATTTTTTCCGTGATTTTGGAATTGGCACCGTTTCCCTTTTTGAAGGCCACGGTGACGAGCCAACCATTTCTGAGTTAAAAGATATAATCAAAGCCGCGAAAAGCGGAGAATACATCGCCGCTTTTGGGGAATACCAGCAAAACAACAAATCCATAGAAATAGTGGTTAGAGAAGCTGGAATTGCTAAATCTGAACTCGACCCTCTCGGTATAGGAAAGAAGGATTTCAAAGATTTCCTAAACTGGAATATCACCCGTATAATGGAGGTTATAAATGTCCATTGATGTGATCTTGAAAATTGAGAATCTAAACTACAATGTTGGAAGAAATCACATTTTACAAAATATATCCTTTGAAATAAGGCGTGGGGAATTTGTTGGACTTATCGGCCCGAACGGTGCCGGCAAATCCACGCTTGTAAAAGCCATCATCGGAGAGCTTGAAGGTTATCAGGGAAAGGTAGAACTAAAAGGGCAAATCGGTTACCTTCCCCAACAAAAAGATTTCGAAAGAGATTTCCCCATATCCGTTAAGGACGCTGTGGCTATGGGTCTTTATAAGAAAAAAGGGCCATTGAGATTTTTCAATAGTACGGATTGGGAAAAAGTGAAAGAGTTGCTCAAAATCGTGGGCGCTGAAGAGCTCTATGACAGAAGAATCGGAGTGCTCTCTGGTGGTGAATACCAGCGCGTCATGCTCGCAAGAGCTCTTGCAACAGAGCCTGAAATTCTGATTCTCGATGAGCCAGAAGCAGGTATCGATGAGATGGGCAAAGCTTCCTTTTACGAACTACTCAGCAGTTTGAAAAAAGAAAAGGGCCTTACCCTGCTTATGGTGAGCCATGACATAGGACTCGTTTTTGACGCCTGTGATCGCATAATGTGCCTGAACAAAACTCTTCATTGTCACAAGAGCACTCACGAAGTATCTCCAGAGGATTTACAGGTTATCTTTTCTCCTGATTTTGACTTGTTGATACGAGGAAAAGACCATTTGCATAGGGAGCATGAACTATGAGTTTTTTTCAGGATATGTTTGTCTTTGAGTTCTTAAAAAACGCATTTTTCGCCAGCATACTGGTAAGCATTTTGACAGCGTTGTTTTCAACGGTTGTCGTCTTACGAAAAATAGAATTCATAGGTGATGGCGCAGCCCACGCATCGTTTGGAGGCCTTGCTCTCGGATTTTTGATTGGAATAAGCAGTACACTCGTAGCAGCCATTTCCG
>NZ_CEYIHJ010000160.1:0-4306 GCF_982836095.1 Kosmotoga sp. | reverse complement strand
TGCTACACCTATTATGGCCATGGGTAGGGTAAGGAATATGACAAAAGGATACACTAGAGATTCGAACTGTGCGCCAATCACTAAATACATTAAAACGATTCCCACCACAAGCGCAAAAGCGAATTGCTTTAGCGTCTCTTGAAGGTTAGATGCTTGTCCGCCAAGTTCAGGGGTAAATTGCAACAGATTTTCATCGCTTTGAAGTAAAGCGTTCACATCCTTTACTACCTGGCTCAATGTACGACCGGATATGCTAACCTCCACATAGCCAACTCTATGGCCATCTTCATGATCGATGCTTTTTGGTGTTTCTTTGATGCCAAGCTGAGCTACCACTCCTACATAACTTGGCTTTCCAAGCATAGAATCTACGGGAATTGATTTCAACCACTGGTACCCATCTTCAGGAGTTTCATAACAGAGTTTCAAAGGTACTCTTTCGCCTTTTATGAAAATATCTCCAAGGTCAACCCCCATAGTATAGGGTTGGATGGCTCCTATAACCTGCATAGGAACGATACCCGACATGATAGCTTTACCCCTGTCTATTTTCAATTCGAGGTTCTTCTCTTTCTCTTCAAAATTTGTGCTGACATTCACCACACCAGCTATTCCTCTCAGTTTCTGGGCAAATTGATTTGTAGCCTTTTCAAGAGATTGGAAGTCATCACTGTAAAATGCGATCTCAATATCATTGCCCATGAGGCTTTCTATTTCCAGGCCACCGGCAGAAACTTTGATTTCAGCGTCCAGCTTATCAGCTAAAGGCGTAAGGTCTTCTCTGAGCTTTTCTGATATTTCCTGAGAAGTTGAAGTCCTTTCTCTTTTTGGTTTTAGACTCAGTTGAATAGAAGCGGTATTTTCGCTTCCACCTAACAAAACCGAATAAATCCCACCAGTTGTACCACCATTAGCATAAAGATTTTCAAGCTGGTACTCGCCGGAATTTGAAAGGATCTCTCCTGTTATCTTTTCAACAGTTGCCTTTGTTTCCTTATAACTGCTATTTTCTGGAAGTCTTACAGAGATATTTATTATGCCGCTATCCATAGGTGGTATGAGTTCAAAATTCCGTGTTGCTATTAAAAAAGCGCCAACAATGAAAATGCCTAAAAACACGGCGATGGCAATGCCCTTTTTTCTCAGTAGAACAGTTAGCCACTTTTTATAGGTTTGTTCAAGGGAATTGCGCGATTTTTTCTTGGTTTTGATAAACCCTGAAAAAGCTGGAACAAGCACAATCGCCACAAGTAAAGAGGCTGCAAGTGAAAGTGCTAGAGCTATGGCAAAATACTTTAAGAATTGCGAGAAAAAGCCAGAGATAAAAGCAAGAGGCACAAACATCGCAAGGGTTGTGAGAGTAGATGAGAATATTGCTCCAACAACTTCGCTTCCTCCTAAACCAGCAGCCTCAGCCGCCGACTTCTTTTCTTCAAGATGCCTATATATCGCTTCAAGAACAACAATACTGTTATCCACAATCATCCCCACTGCCATGGTAAGACCGCCCAGAGTCATGAGATCCAGCCCAAGTCCCGAGAAATACAGCAGGGTAACGGCAATAAGCAGTGAAAGAGGCATAGACAGTGCCACTGCCAGCGTAGCAGTCAGGTTTTTCAAGAATATCAGGATAACAACAGTTGCCACCAAAGCTCCTATGATAAGATTTCTGAAAAGCCCGCTAACAGCCTTCTCTGTGAACTTACTGCTATCACTGAGTGTGATCAGCTGAACATCAGGATGAGCATTTTGCCATTCATTAACCGCCTGCTTAATATTCCTTGCAACCTTAACTGTATTTGTTCCGCCTTTTTTCTGAACCACAAGTACTGCAGCACCTTTGCCATTTACTTGAACAAAACCTCTTGTTTCTGAATCGACAAGCTCAACATCGGCGATCTGTTTTAATCTGACAGGTATGGGTATTCCTCCCAACTTGAGGCTCTGCCCCGTCAGAGAAGAAGTGAGCATCTTGTCCATACCGCGAATGCCAATTATCGTATTTTTTAATCCATCGAGAGATTCGAACTGACTGGAAACGGAAAGTTTGAAAACTTGATCGCCACTTTCAAGATTGCCCATAGGATATCTGACGCCTTTGGATAGAACGGTCTGAAGGATGTCATATGGTATACCATAAGTTGACAGTTTGTCTTTATCAAGGGTAATCCTTACTTCCTTTTCCGGAATTCCCAATCTCTCCACATTGGCAACTCCAACCACTCTTGAAAGCTTTTTTTGAAGCTCCAGCGAAGCATTCTCCACATCACCATCAGATGAAGAAATGCCAAGTATATACACAGGTATCATAGAGGGATTGAATTCGACTACTATTGGGTTGACCCCTTCTGGAAGGCCTGTAGCGAATGATTCTAATGATTGTTTTATCCTTGAAACGGCGGCATTCATGTCTGTCCCGCTCTCAAATTCTATCTGGACAATAGAAAAACCATCAACCGATTGAGAGTGAAATGACTTCACACCACTCACAAGACCTATCGCGCTTTCCACCTGATTGGTCACATTCAATTCCACTTCTTCAGGTCCTGCCCCTATATAGGGGGTTACTACCACTGCATAGGGAATATCCACATTCGGCAAAAGATCAAGGGGAAGCTTTCCCCAGGAAAAAAAACCGAGGAAAACAAGAATTGAAAAAAGCAAAAAAACGGCAACAGGCCTACTTGAAAATTGGGAAAGTATACTCTTCCACACTTTTTTCCACTCCTTAGGATTATATTCAATTTTACAGGCCTAACAATCAAAGAATGTCCTATTTTAGGACTCTCTCTGTTTTTTTAGTGTTCGGAAGCTATCAGTAACGATTATATAAAAAAATCTAAAATCTTGTGAGGAGTTTCTCAATCCCTTTCTTTTAAAAAATAATGAACCTATAATTTGTGTAGATTAAAATGGGGGGTGTAAAAGATGATAAGAAGATTCATGCTTGTAGTATTTATCGTTGTTGCTGTTTTAGGCTTTTCTGCACAGTTTTATCGTTCGATTGAAGACACCATAGAAATCTATCCAGATGGCTCTGCTGTAATAACGCGTATTGAAAAGGTACCTGCGTCAGATCTTTCTAAGATTTATATTTCACACGCAGAAACGCTTGAAAAAGAAAAAGAAGTTTTTCAAAATTTCTATGACGAAATCTCAAAAAGTTACTATTTTCTCTACGACTCGGTACCGGGATTTGGAGACCGGAATTTGAAAGTAGATATCGACAGAAACGGTAATTACACCTGTATTATCGAGATGAAAGTAACAGGGCTCCTCACACACCCAGAAAGCAAACAGGAGCTCCTGCAATTTTCAAGAAAACATTTCTCCGAGGAAAAGGTGATGCTGAAATACTTTGAAAATGTACTTGATGGCAAGATATTCGAGACGGCTTTTCTTGGTTCTGAAAAGAACTCCATTCGTACTGAAAAAACAACGACCATTATCCTTCCTGAGGGCTCAAGAATACTGGATGTTCTTTCGCCGTTTCAGAAAGAACCCCAAAAAAGTTGGTCAGTGGATTTTGGGGGCGGAACAAAGTTTTACGCTGAGCTAGATGTACAAGGAAATACTTTGAGAATCAAGGAGGAGATTGTCACTGGAGGTGGATCCCCGGAGCGAATACTAAAAGATGACAATGCGGATCTCTTCGAACAGTTGAGGGATTACACTGCTTTTGATATCATATTCGCCAACGAAAAAGCATCAACCAAGCTAACACAACCCACCCCTTATAAATTCAAAGACGATTATTCCGGATCGTGGAGCTTTTACGTCTCACAAACACTCTCTCATCAATTCACTTATTATACCCTTACAGTAAAACCAGGCATGACAGCAAGCTTGAATTTTGGGGCCTCACTTCTCTGGCAACATTATTGGAAAAAAGTAAGCTGGTGGAGGTACAAATACGTTCTAAAGAAGTTCCAGACCACCGTGTCAATCAACCCAAGCCTTACTCCCTTTGTAGCAGTCTCTTCGGGAGCTTCGATAAGCAAGTCCTGGAGTTATAACATCACCACTAAAAGGAAATGGATCACTTTTTGGGTTTCTTGCGTACCGGTGACCCTGGTGATGGAAGTGAAATTCGATGCAAATGCACAAGCAAGCATATCAGGGATTATAGGATTTAACGTATCCACAACACTTTCAGCCAATACCAGCCTTACTGTTAAATACCAAAATGGGTGGAGCAAGAGCGTTTCAAAATCATATAGCTACTCAGGAGTACAATTTTCGGCAGATGCAAAAGTCAACGCGTCTGCAAAAGGCTCTTTGCCTTTAACACTTTCCGCTTATGTTT
>NZ_CEYIHJ010000159.1:0-4309 GCF_982836095.1 Kosmotoga sp. | reverse complement strand
ATGTCATATAAAATGTCTTCCACGGAATTTAGATTGTAGGATTCTTTGAGGTCAGAAAATGCCGGATAGAGTTTACCAAGTCGTTCCCTGGCATAGGCCCTGTTATAAAAGAGCTCCCAACGTTTTTCTTTGTGTAGAGCCGTGTTGAATACTCTCTCAGCCTCAGCATACCTTTGAAGTTCATTCAATATTACGCCCTTTCTCAAGAGTGCATCAATGAGAATTTGAGAATCGCCTGGTATGCGTTCCAGCACTTCAAGAGCTGTGGATAGCATCCCAGAAGCGCTATAAGCATCAACCACGCCAAGCAAGGGTAAGTCGAATTCTCCATGAGAATGTTCCAGGGATTTTATGTGAAATTTTACAGCTTCGTCATATTCCCCTTTTTTCTGGAGCAACCGTCCAAGTTCGTAGTAACCTACATAGAAATCCTGGTTCATTTCAACAGCTTTTCTCAACTCGATTTCAGATTGATCAAGTTCTCCGACTTCGCGTAAAAGCAACCCTTTGTAAAAAAAATAGCGGTAATCTATTTTCAGCTTTCCTGCTTTTTCAAGCCAGATCTTTGCATCGTCCACATTGCCGTTATTCAGCGCCCTTTTAAAAGCTTCGTAATAGAAAAAGAGAAGGTATGAATCATAATAATCATCGGCTTTTACCCTGTGCTGAGTCTCCAGTCCCCGAATGATGATATCCAGATCTATTTTGTCCTGATCTACGATTTTCGGAAGGTCTTCGATTCTCACGGGTAGCTTCACAGGGAGATTCTGCATTTTTGCTGCTGAAGGCTTTAAAGGGAGATAAACAAGAACTTCATGCTTCAATAAAGAAACACCTCCAGAATACTAAGAATACTATATTTGCTACAAATCAACACTTATAGTATAATACGAAACGAACAATATCGCGATAATAGGAGGTATCATCCATGGTAATGTTGTCCTATTTCCTCATCGCGCTACATACCATAATAAGTGTGGCGCTGGTTATTCTTGTGCTCATGCAGATGACCAAAGCTTCAGAACTTGGTGGAGCTTTTGGAAGTGGTGGAACGCACACCATGTTCGGTAGAAAAAAGGGTCTTGACACCCCTGGTAAGATTACCGTCTGGTTGTCCGTGGCTTTTATGGTTAACAGCGTGCTCCTGGCTTATGTTATTTCCAGAGCCTTTCCGCTTTCCTGATTTAGGTGATGGCTTTGGTGTCCCCTGAAAAACAACTGTTAGAACTGAAGAAAAACGCAGTGTCCTTTGTTTCTGAGGATGAACTGCTCAAAAGATTAAAGGAAGGCAGGCCTTTGAGGGTTAAATTGGGTGTTGATCCCTCAAGACCTGATCTTCACTTGGGCCACGCAGTGGTATTGCGAAAGCTCAGGCAGTTTCAAGATTATGGGCATCAGGTAATCCTCATAATCGGCGATTTTACCGCAAGAATTGGCGACCCCTCTGGACGTTCGAAAACTCGTCCTATGCTCTCTATGAAAGAGGCTAAGGCGAATGCTATTACTTATAGTAAACAGGCTTTCAAAATACTGGATAAGGAAAAAACAGAAATTCGCTTCAATTCAGAGTGGCTTGATAAAATGAATTTTGAAGATGTGATCAGGCTAGCAGCAAAGTACACCGTTGCAAGAATGCTTGAAAGACATGATTTTGATAAAAGATATAAAAACAATGAACCAATAAGCGTGGCAGAATTCCTTTATCCACTTGCGCAGGCCTATGACTCAGTCGTAGTCAAAGCAGATGTTGAAATCGGTGGAGATGACCAGTATTTCAATTTCATAGTTGGAAGGAAAATACAGGAAGAGTACGGCTTAAAAGCACAGATTATCCTTACTCTACCGCTTATCGAAGGCACGGATGGAAACTTAAAGATGTCCAAAAGCTATGATAATTACATCTCCTTTGAAGATACACCTGTGGATATGTATGGCAAAATAATGTCTATACCTGATAAGCTGATTATAAAATACATGAAGTTGCTTACAGACATTTCCGATGAAGAGATAGCAAACTATGAAAAACAAATCAAAACCCACGATGTTAATCCAAGAGATATAAAAATGCAACTAGCCTACGATATTACCAGACAGTTCCATGGTAATGAAAAGGCCAAAGAAGCTCAGGCATATTTTATAAGGGTTTTTAGAAATAAGAACATACCAGAAGAAATGCCGGAAATAGCTTTAAATCATGGTGAAATTGGTATAGTTGAACTGCTTGCAAATTTCGCCGAGATTTCCAGCCGTAGTGAAGCGAGAAGGCTGATTCAACAAGGTGGCGTGAGAATCAATAATGCTGCAATCAGCGATACACACGCTAAATTGCGACTTTCCGACGGTGATATACTGAGAATCGGAAAGAGACGTTTTTACAGAATCAAAAATAAACCTTAGTCTTGAAACTGATAGCTGGTTTACTGTATAATAGGTTCGTACTATGGCCAACTATAATTGCAAAACATTTTGAAAGGGGGTAGGTTTCATGAAGAAACTTGCTTTTTTACTGGCCCTCGTAGTGTTCGCAGCAGTTGCCTTTGGTGTTGCTTACACCGATGTTTCGGAGGACCACTGGGCATATGATGCCGTAATGAAAGCCACTTCAGCTGGGTTACTTCAGGGATTTCCGGATGGTACTTACAGAGGTGACGAAGCAGTCACTCGTTACCAGCTTGCTGAAGCCATTGCCAAGCTCCTTGACTACTCTGAATCAAGCGACGCAAAGCTTCAAGAACTCGTTTTCGCTCTTACAAAAAAGGTCGCTAGTCTCTCTCTTGAGATTTCAGATGTGAAGAAGGGCGTAATCGATATTATGGCCGAATTCAGGAATCTCGAAGGGAAAGTAGCGGATATCGACCTTGATAGTGTTGAGCAAAAAGTTTGGGAACTCCGTGAAGATGTTTACGGAGAACTCAATAGCGTTAAAGAAGCTCTCGACGCTTACGACGCTCAATTTGAAGCGCTCAACGGTAAGACAACTGATCTTGAGGTAACAACAAAACTTCTCGGTCAGTCTCTGGCAAAATTCAAGGATGATTTTGCCGCTTACAAGGGAAGAGTCGATGCTATTGAGAACAAAATGGTTACCTCCGAGCAGCTTGATCAGAAATTGTCACTTCTTTACACGAAGATTCTCAAGCTCAGCTCACAGCTTAAGGAAATCGATGCTATCAAAGAAGAATTTGCAAACTACGTGACAGTAAAAGATTACGAAACCACCGTGGCTATAGTCAACAAACTCACAAGAGACGTCTTTAAACTCTACAGAAACAAGGCAGATGCTGCAGCTCTTAAGGCTTACGATGATAAGATAGCGGCTCTTGAAGGTACACTTGAGTCTACCACAGCCGACCTCGAAGACAGCATCAACGTTGTTTATGACCAGGTTGATGCGAATATAAATTCTATAATGAGCCTTGAAAAGAAGCTGTCCGAAGTTGAAGGAAAACTTAGTACATTTGCAGAAGCTGGCGATGTTGAAGCTCTGAAAGGTAGGGTTACTGATCTGGAGGTAACATCGAAGATGCTTAGCAGTTCCGTTGTTAAGCTGAACGATACGATTGCCAACCTCAATTTTGTCACGCCTGACCAGCTTTCTGAAAAGATGGGCTTCCTTTACAAAAAGATTGGCATGACAGAAGATAAGCTTTCTAAAAAGATTGGCAACCTTGATGCCGGAGTAGCTTCACTCAACGAAGATATGAATGTTGCTTTTGATCAGATAGACGCCAACGTGTTTGACATCATGGCTCTTGAAAGCAAATTCGCCGATCTCGAGAAAAACATTGAAGAAACCTATGTGAAAATCGATGATTACAACGTTCTCGTGAATATCACCAACAAACTTAGCAGAGATGTTTACAAGCTCACGAGATCCAAAGCGGATGCTGAGGATGTTAAGACCTTGAAAGAAGATGTCGAGACTCTCAAGACAGACACCAATGCTTCTATCGAGGCTGTTAAGACTGATGTGGACAATAAAGTTGACAAATTCCAGAGATCCACTAATTTGGCGACAATCCTCTCTTTTGTGGCTCTTGCAGTTGGAACGGTTGCTTTGATTCTCAAGTAATTGTCTGGCCGGGTATTGTAGTGCAGTACCCGGCTTGATTTGCACAAAACAAATGTGATATACTGTAAAATAGTTCTAAAACCCAAATATCTCTGTCAAAGGGGGTAAGTGTAAATGAAGAAACTTTTAGTGGTCCTTGTTGTTCTTTTAACAGTAGGTCTTTTTGCAGTCCCTGTAACGATCTCCGGTGGTGGAAAGGTTCAGGCAGGAATCTACTTTGATAATGCTGGTTTCAAA
>NZ_CEYIHJ010000158.1:0-4324 GCF_982836095.1 Kosmotoga sp. | reverse complement strand
TACGAGGGAGATGCCATTTTCGCCTCCGGCGCTGGTGTGGTGGTTTATGCCGGCTGGAACGATTGGGGATATGGCGAGATGATCGTTGTTGATCATGGGTTCGGCTGGCAGACGCTTTATGCGCACCTCAGTCAGATTCATGTGGGCTGCGGTCAAGAAGTTTATCAGGGAGATACGATTGGGTTGATGGGCAGCACGGGCAACTCAAGCGGACCGCATTTGCATTTTGAGATGCGCAACGATGAATACGGTCGTGTAAATCCCTGGGATTTCTTACAATAACATTCGGGATAAGGATATAAATTTCGCTTCAAGTACTGAGTGAAATATTGGCATTTTAAGAAAACCACAGACAGTGTTATAAAACCTACTGATTCAAGTCATAAAACATGAAAGGTGTAGTTAGAAATGATTTTCCCGGAAAACAAACCTAAACTTGGAGTTGCATTAAGCGGAGGAGGAGCAAGAGGGCTGGCTCACATAGGTGTATTAAAAGCCTTGAGCAGCGCTGGTATCCAGATAGACTTTTTGGCTGGCGCCAGTATGGGGGGAGTCATTGCAGCCAGTTTTGCTGCTGGATTAGATCCATCACAGATCGAGGAAATTGCCTGTCATGTGGGGACAGCCAGTAGGCTTGCACGATTGGCCGACCCAATCCTACCTCAAAAAGGTATATTTAAAGGCGAGAAATTACATAGTTTCTTCGATCAACAGTTGCATAGCATGACATTTGATGACCTGCAAATTCCACTTACAATAATAGCTGTTGATCTAAACAGCAGCAGAGAAATACACATTACCAAAGGCTCGATAGCTGATGCAATACGTGCGACTATCTCTATCCCGGGTATATTTATCCCAGTAGAGAGTGATGGGATGCGTTTAGTAGATGGCGGGCTACTAAATAATTTACCTGTAGATGTTGTCCGCGCTATGGGAGCGGACGTTGTTCTAGCTGTGGATGTTGGATGGCATGGCCGTGGAAAAGAGCAATGGAGGGAATCAAATCGAACTCTCCTTTCATTTACTCCATTGGGGGAATTACTCTTGATTTTATTGGAGTCAATGGACATATTGTTAACCCAACAAGTTGAAAATAAAATTCAATCTGATAAACCAGAGTTTTTGCTTCAACCGCAGATTTCTTCTGGGGTTACATCTCTAACAGGGTACACACATGCTTCAGAACTGATCGCTCTTGGAGAAGAAGTTACACAGCCCATACTCGCAGACTTAAGACTTTCCCTTAATCTAGCTAGTGATCTGACCTAATCTGTTAAGCAAGTAATTTTCCCAAGAAATATCATTTAATAAATAGGTTATGGGATGTGTCAAGCATCTGAATTAAATTATATCAAAAATAAACATTTTAGAAACCGATTCTTAATTAATAGATTTGTAGTCCTATAATGAAAAAATATAATTACCCAATGATAAGTATCATCACATGCACATTTAATAGCGAGAAGTATTTAAAAAAAGCTTTGGAAAGTGTTCAGAAGCAGACTTATAAAAATATCGAACATATTATTAATGATTCTTATTCAACTGATAAAACTTTAGAGATAATAAAAACATATATTGAGCAAAATAAAAAGGAATACAGCATTAAATTCATACAGTCTCAGCCAAATGGTGTGGCAAACGCCTTGAATGTTGCAACAAAAGAAGCAACCGGGGACATTGTTCACTATCTGCATTCAGATGATTACTACTATAAAAAAGAATCTCTGGAAAAAGCGGCTTCTTATTTCATGAAAAACCCAGACCTTGTGTGGCTCACTGGCAACTTCTTAGTTGAAATTAAAGGCAAAATAATTGCAATACCCCAGACACATCTCTTAAAAATCAACCCAGAAAGAGCTTTATCAGGAATGAATATCATCTCCCATGAAAATACTTTTATGAGACGAGAAGCTGTCCAGTTATATGGGGGATTTAATGAAAATAAGAATGCTGTCGTTGAATACAGCTTGTGGTTAAAATTAATTAAAGATTACAAACCATTGATTGTGAATGATGAGTTTACAGTTTTTATCATTCATAAAGGAAGCACATCAACAGGCAGTGTAATTAAATTCTCTAAAGCAATACTAAGGGCTTTTAATACTCAA
Organism: Kosmotoga sp.; assembly: GCF_982836095.1. Lineage (NCBI taxonomy): Bacteria > Thermotogati > Thermotogota > Thermotogae > Kosmotogales > Kosmotogaceae > Kosmotoga > Kosmotoga sp. Next base: position 2,210 of record NZ_CEYIHJ010000158.1, on the reverse strand, counting down.
AGAAAAGAAAAAATCTTTCCTTTGATAGGATATTATGAGGATAAAGATTTTTATAAACAATATAAGAAAATCATAGAAAGAGTGAAAGAATTCAGGGCATTATTTGATTTTGAAGTTTACTAGCTGTGCTTCTTCGATTTCAAGAAATCTAACAATTCACCATGAGAGGGAAAAACGGCATCAGCATGCTGCCTGGACCTGGCAGTGATGGGGGCCAGGTCTTTTACAATAAAGACAAGCATCCCGGCTCTTTTTGCTGCCACCGCACCATTCTCTGAATCTTCCAGCACAACACATTCTTGAGGGTCAACCTTCAACAGTGATGCGGCTTTCAAAAATATCTCAGGGTCGGGTTTTGATCTTAATACTTCATCTCCCCCAACAATAACTGGAAACTCGTGTAATTGCTCTATTTTACTTAATCTTGATTTTAAAGTTTCTTTATATGTTGAACTGGCAACAGCTACTTTGAATCCCCTCTGTGTGAAGAAACGCTTCACCTCAAGGGCATTTTCGCGAACAGGAAGCCCATGCGCCTCAATATCTTCATTGAAATATTTGGTGCCATTTTTTAGTATTTGTTCAAATGGAAAATCATTTCCAAATCGATCGAAACAAATTTGTTTAATATCGGTAAGTGATAAACCGTAGCATTGTATAAAAAAGCTTTCATCGAGTTCATATCCATACTCCAAGGAAGCCTTAATCCAGGTGCGGTTAAATATTGGCTCAGATTCCACTAAAATTCCATCAAAGTCAAAAATACACGCTTTCAAAGAATCTATTATTAGCATATCTTATATCTTTCAATTCTTATTGTATGTGCAGGTAGTATTATACCGAAATCGAAGCTTTGACTCACAAGTTTTTAAAAAGGGGTTGCTGCTGCTTGTCTTAAACACATGTAAATGTGATCAATTCTCTTCTCATTTTTATCTTTCCAGTATTTTCTAAAACCTTATCGGCATATCTCGCTTCAACATCAACAAAAGTATGATTATCTTTGATGAGAATCTTTCCAATGGAGCTCCCTGGAATATTTGAAAAACGAGCAATGGATCCAACGACCTCACCAGGATTGATCCCGTTTTTTCTGCCGCTGTTGATCAAAATGCGCACCATGCCAGCTTCATGGGCTGAAGACCGTTTTTGATAGCTTTTCCTATTATTCCTTCTGGGTTCTCTCTCGTATGCTTTTTGAAAAACTTCAATCGGTCTTTGTTTTTCATCTGCTCGGGCTATTTTCAGCGCAACTGCTGCAACATCCATGAGATCATAACCTTCACCCATCAGGCTGGAAATCAGCTCCTTTTCCTTATTGCATCTTCCACGTTTCAACCACATCCGCAGGCTTTCTAAAAGGTCTAATTCCCGCTTGTGAATGATCTTCTCCTCAGTAGGAATTTCGCATCTGGCGGCTTCTTTTTTTGTGAATTTTTCAATTCTCTTCATAAACCAGAGTTCTTTAGGTGTAACCAATGTGATCGCAATCCCTGTTTTTCCAGCCCTGGCGGTACGGCCGATACGGTGTACGTATCCTTCAACTTCTCTGGGAAGATCGTAATTGAACACATGGGATATTCCGTCAATATCTAAACCTCGCGCTGCCAATCCGTTGCAACAAGAACTTTAAGCTCATTCTGTTTAAATCTTTTTAATACACGGGATCGTGCGTTTTGATCCAGGTTGCCGTTGATCACCTCAGCCTGGAATCCACGTGAGGATAATTTGTTGGCTAACTGCTCTGTGCTGATTTTTGTAGAAGCGAACACCAAAGCCTTCTCAATATTTTCAATTTCAAATATCCGCGTAATTGCCGCAAACTTATCTCTGTTTTTTACAAGGTAATAACGCTGTTCAATACTATCAACAGTTAGATGTTTTTTCTTGATAAGAATGGAATGCGGATCATGCATGTACCGCTTACCTAATTGTTTGATAGGAGCCGGCAAGGTTGCTGAAAACAAAGCAGTTTGCCGTGTTTCCGGGACTTCTTCAAGAATAGACCGGATATCCCCGATAAAACCCATGCTTAACATTTCATCGGCTTCATCTAAAACAACGATTTTTACAGAGCTTAGATCCAGGGCCTTTTTTCGAATAAGGTCCAAAATACGCCCGGGAGTTCCAACAACAATATCAACTCCCTTTCGCAATCGATTGATTTGGCGGGAATAGGCCTGCCCGCCAAAGATAGGTAAAACACTGAA
>NZ_CEYIHJ010000157.1:3560-4325 GCF_982836095.1 Kosmotoga sp. | reverse complement strand
TTCCCGTTCAATCTCCCTTAAACTTTCATGTAGTTCTATGTTCTCCAGGTTTTTAACTTGGCCGGCAGTTGACAACGGGCCGAGTCTTCTTCCGAGAGCTTCTATCCTTGCAAGGAGCTCTTCCATATCGAATGGCTTCGTTACGTAGTCATCTGCACCCAATTCAAAGGCTTTTAATCTCTTTTCCTTCGTGTTCAAAACGCTCAAAACAATTATACCCGTGTTGGTACTCCTTTCCCTGAAGCTTGATAGCAGTTCAAAGCCATCGAGTTGAGGAAGCATTATATCCAGAATGACAAGCTCAGGTTTGTGTACTTTGAATAGTTTCAAAGCCTCCACACCTGTTGAAGCGGTGGCTACATTATAACCATAGTGATTCAATTCGAGTTCAAGAAGCTGTCTCAGTGCCTGATTATCTTCGACAACTAAAATTTTCAACAAAACACCCCCAACACATTGATGATATAATTTTTCAGGAGGTGGAAAAATGAAAAAGCTCCCTGTCTTTTTGACTCTGATGTTTGCCGTTTTGGTTTATGGGCAATTTTCCATTGGCTTTGAGGGCTTTCATTTTCATTCTATACCAAAAAATCAACCTTTTGCATTGAGATATGATGGACTTTCTTTTGTATACGATGGCTCCCGCGGCGAAAAAATATCAACCGAGGCAGGGATTGGTCTTGGCGTTATCGAACCTTCCTCAGATCCGGAATTTCTTGCGGGCTTTCCCATTGCAATAAAGGGCTTTTATGGTTCAGTTTTTGA
>NZ_CEYIHJ010000157.1:0-3550 GCF_982836095.1 Kosmotoga sp. | reverse complement strand
ATTTCGGGGTGAATTACACCTTTGGAGGAGGTACTGAGTGAGAGAATTAGCACTGGTGAAAGAAGTTAAGAGAAATTATGTGCTCTTGAGCAAAAATCGAACTGAAGCGTGCGGGAGCTGTGCTCTTAAAGATTCTTGTTCGGCAACTGGAACAGCTTCTAAAGAAATAGAGATCAAGGCTATGAAGAATAACATAGATGTCGCTCCTGGCGATTACGTAGAAATCGAGGTTCCAAACTTTTCTGCATCAAAACTAGCATTGCTTCTCTACGGCATTCCACTTGCTGTATTCATAGCGACACTGCTTTTCATGATAGGGCTGGATTTTTCAGAGCTTCTTTCGCTTTTAACTGCCTTTAGTTCCATGGCTGTTTTTTATATAGGGCTTTCAATTTATGATAGAAAGAACAGGGAAAAGTTGATGCCCATAATAATAAGAAAGGTAAGCATAAAAGATGTCTTTACAAAGATCAAGTGAACTAAAAAATATCACAGAGTTGAACAAAGTTCTCAAAAACATAACAAAACACTGCTTTTCGGATTATGGGAAAGAAGCCATAACGAACTTAGAGCCCTTTGAGGTAAATTACCGTTCAAGATTGAGTCGGTCTGCTGAATTGTACAGGTTCATTTTGAAATATGGAGAGCCACCTCTGTATGGTGTATTAAACTTAAAAGCCGAAATACAGCAAGCGGTTAACGGAGCTATCTTGAGTGGGGAACAGCTTTTCAGAATTGCAAAAACACTTGGTGCGATCTGCCAGATAAGGCAATTTTTTGCGCAGCATTCTGAAGAAATCCCGGAACTCTGGACACTATTGAGCCCTTTGAATTGTGAAAGGACCCTAATTAATGCGATTAATCACGCGATAAATGAAGAAGGAGAAGTCGTTGATAAAGCCAGCCCTTTGTTAAGAGAGATCAGAAACGAGCTAAAACAACTGAATAGAACATTACGTTCAAAACTCGAATCGGTGGTTTCAAATTATCGCACTGAACTTACAGATTCCATAGCCTTGACGCGGGAAGGGCGTTATGTGCTTCCACTAATAGCAAGTAGAAAGACACTTTATGATGGGATAATACATGGAAGTTCCAGCAGTGGCGCTACAGTTTACTTTGAACCGAAAGAACTCGTGCCTTTGAATAATCGGCTTCGTGTGTTGAAATCTTCTGAGGAAGAAGAAGTGAGAAGGATACTCCGCGAATTGACAACAAAGTTTTTCAAAGTAACAGAGCGCCTCCAACAGGATTTGCATATAATCTCCGAACTGGATATAAACAACGCTTCGGCAATGTATGCTAAAAAACATCGCGGGAGTTTCGTTTTTCCCCATAACGGCAGAAAGATGATGCTTTTAAATGCGCGGCACCCCTTGATTGACGATGAGAAAGTGGTTCCCATAGATTTCACCATGCCTGAAGATGCAGGAGCTGTTGTTATAACAGGTCCAAACACCGGGGGAAAAACGGTTGCGTTGAAGACCATAGGGCTTTGTGTTCTTATGACCATGTGCGGTCTTCCCATCCTTGCAGATGAATCCTCCAAAATCCCGGAATTCAAGAACGTTTTTGTTGATATTGGCGATGAGCAGTCGATAGAACAGAGCTTGAGTACATTTTCATCACACATATCGAGGATAATAGAGGTAATAAATAACTGCGATGAAAACTCGCTGGTTCTGCTAGATGAACTTGGAGCTGGAACAGACCCAGTAGAAGGCGCAGCGTTGTCAATGGCCATTATAGACATGTTGTTAACCAAAAAAGCCAAGACTGTTGTCAGCACCCATCTGAGCCCCCTCAAGATCTATGCGTTGAACAAACCAGAGGTAATTAATGCCAGTGTGGAATTCGATGTTGACACGCTTAAACCAACCTATCATCTCATAATGGGCATCCCCGGTAGTTCTAATGCTCTGGAAATTTCGCGCCGTCTTGGCCTTCCAGGAGAAGTTTTGAATAAAGCAAAGGAATATATGTCTAACGAATCGACAAACTTTGAAGCGCTGATAAGCGAACTTCATAAAGAACGTTCAAAGATAGAAATAATCAAGAGAGAGCTCATTGAAGAGAAACAGAAGCTTGAGGAACTCAAAGAGAAATACAATGAGCGTTTTGAAAAATTGAAGAAAAAGAGGCTCGGTGAGCTCGATAGAGAGTTGAAAGAACTGGAGGAAAAGCTCAGTACTTATATCAGGAAAATCGAAGAATCGATAAACCTTGGGCGCTCAGAAAAGGAAGAGGACAAGATAAAAGCCGTCAAGGAACTATATAAAGCCAAGGAAAAATTGCACAGATCACCTTCCATGCACAGTGTTACAGACGATATCCATATTGAAGCGGGAGACAACGTAAAAATCCTGGATACTGGTGTAATAGCAGAGGTTATTTCAGTAAAAGAGGGGAAAGCCTTTTTAAAGGCAGGAATTCTCACACTGGAAGTCCCCCTTTCAAAGTTAGAGAAGGTTAAACCACTTCAAAAGGGCGATGAAGAAAAAAGCAATTCCATAGTTTCGGGCATTCAAAGATTTAGCGATGAGCTGGATATCAGAGGAATGACCACAGATGATGTTCCTTTTGTTCTCGATGATTTTATCGACTCACTGATCAGGACGAACAGAAGTAAAGGATATATCATTCACGGAAAAGGCACAGGCAAGCTTGCTGAAGCCGTATGGAAATATCTAAGGCAAAAAAGGATTGTGAAGCGATTTAGAATCGGCACGCCGAAAGAAGGTGGCCACGGCGTTACTGTGATAGAGGTGTGAGGTGTGATATGACGTTTGAGCTCGGTACTGACATAGTGAAAATCAGCCGGTTGAATGAACGGGTTATAAATCGTGTTCTTGGTGATGAAGAGCTGAAAATCTATGAATCATTCGGCAACGAAAAGCGCCGTATGGAATTTGCCGCGGGCAGGTTCGCCGCAAAAGAAGCCCTCGTGAAAGCCACCAGAAGGAAAGAGCTTGAATTTAGAAAAATACAATTTTTGGTGTCTGAAGATGGAGCCCCGGTTCCGGCTCAGTTAACGAAAGAAGTTGTAAATGCCGATGAAATCCTTGTAAGCATTTCACATGATGGAGAATATGCAGTTGCCACTGTTTTGGTAATGAGGAGGGATTAATGTGAATAAAGTGCCTCCTGAAGTGATGAAGAGAGCCAAAAAACTTCGTGAAGAGCTCAACTATCATTCTTACAGGTATTATGTGTTGAATGATCCAATAATCACGGATCAAGAATATGACGAAATGCTCAAAGAACTTATGATGCTCGAAAGAAAATATCCAGAGCTTATCACGCCGGATTCCCCCACACAAAGGGTCGGGGAAAAGCCCGCAGAAGGGTTTAAAGAAGTTCGCCATTTTACAAGGCTTTACAGCCTGGATAACACATATTCTGAAGAAGAAGTCCTTGAATTTCACAATCGGGTGAAAAGATTACTGGGAGTCGATTCACTCGAGTACGTCTGTGAGCTGAAAATAGATGGTTTATCTATTACTTTGCGTTACGAGTCAGGAACGCTGGTCCTCGCGGCAACACGCGGAGA
>NZ_CEYIHJ010000156.1:0-4339 GCF_982836095.1 Kosmotoga sp. | reverse complement strand
GACGAATTTTAAGATTGGCCGGGTTACTTCATGATATTGGGCATGGACCTTATAGTCATCAGTTTGATGATGTTGTTTATGCAAAAGCGGGTTTTAAGCACGGGCACGATACTTATCGGAAGCGCATTTTGCTCGAATATTACCCAAAAATTTTACAAGAACACTACGAAAATATCAAAGATGAAAAATTGAGAGAAGCAATAGATGCCGAACTCAAAACCATAACCGGTGAAAAAACAGAATTTATTGAAGCGATAAGAATACTTCTTGAAAAAATAAACGAAGTTTTCGAAGGCGAGTCTGAGGGGAGTTTGGATTTCAATATCATTCAAGGACCCTTAGGGGCAGATAGAATGGATTTCGTTTTAAGAGATTCATACTTTGCCGGAACAAGGTACTTTGGAACTGGTTCACCTGAAAGAATTATAAGAGGGGCTATGATTGTAGAAGGAAATAAACTCGCTTACAGTCTAAAAGTTATTGATGACATTTACACAACACTTTTTTCAAGGTTCATGATGTACAAAAACGTGTACTTTCATAAAACTGCAAGAGCTGCGGATCTTATGATTCAGGATATTCTCAGATTTTCTTATAACCCCCTCAACCTACCCAGGCGCCTTGAACAGGTAAGTGATTTTCTACAGTTGACTGACACTATGCTTCTTGACGAAATAGAAATACGATTCAACGACCTCATAAAAAAACTGGCAACTAAAATTAAGGATAATGAAGACCATGTAAGAAAGCTTCTTCTTTCCGGGGAGATGAATTCTGAGCTTAGCCCTGATGAAAAAGACCTTCTGATGGCTTATATGAATGTTGAAAGATTTAGGGAAAGGGATCTCTGGAAGTTGATCATGGAAATTTCTTTTTCCACCACCGGTGTGGATCCTTCAGTGGTTAGTGGTTCAGTGGCTCAAGATGCGCTATCAAAAATGAAACAAAAACTCGAAGATGCCAAAGAAAAAGCTGAAGATGCTGATAAAAAGATTCTTCACGAGCTTCTGACGGATTTTGACAGGCTATTCAGAATCGATACGCCTTATAAACTCTCATTGGCTCACCCAGATGAATTTCTCAGCAGTAATGTATATTTGTTTGATGACAAGCGGGAAGACATCCTCAGCTTTGAGCATTTTGAAAAGCGATACCCAGCCTATCATCTTATCAGTAATAATCTGATACAGATCGTAAGGATCTATTGCGTAAAAGACATACGCTGGCTACTTCGGAGATATCAAATTATCCCCGAAGTAAGCCGCATAAGCATAACTACACGATGGTAATTTATTCTTCTTTTAATGATTCTTTCAAAGCGACAAGCGCAACCTCTAACTGGTCATCTGAAGGTTCTTTAGTGGTGATCTTCTGGAAGAGTAATCCGGGAGAAGCCAGTACTTTACCCAATTTAGTGTCTATTATTTTAGCGGTAAGTCTTTGAAATTCATAAGTTAAAGCCGCAACGATAGGTATGAATACAACCCGGGACACGATTTTCCATAGAAAATTCATTTCTGTCCAATAGCCAAGTAATGCAAATATCACAATTGCGAAAAACAGCGTCAAAATCAAGAAGCTGGTACCACAACGGGGATGCAATGTCGTATATTTTCTGGCATTCTCTACGGTTAAATCTTCGTTATTTTCAAAAGTGTAAACCGCTTTATGTTCTGCTCCATGGTATTCGAAGACACGTTTTATGTCTTTGAAAAGCGAAATAACCCATACATAGGTTATGAAAAATGCCGCTCTTATTATGCCTTCTATAAGCGCAAACATAGCTGGATTACTCTTTGATACCATCAATTGTGCGAGAAATAACGGTCCCAGCGCAAACATACCTATGGCAAAGGCAAAGGCTATCAAGAAAGTAATAACAATATCCTTTTTTGTCATTTCGCCTTCGCCGGTTACCTCTGCGGAAAAACCTAGAGCTTTGGTCCCGATTACAAGTGCCTCATAAAGTGCGAGAAGCCCCCTTAAAAAAACGATAGAAAATAGGGCCGGATTTTTCACGGCCCCCTCTATCTCCTTGGTAATTATTTTTCCATCAGAATCGCGTACAGCCACTACCGTACGCTTACCCTTCATCATCACGCCTTCGATGACCGCTTGACCACCAACATTGAGCTTTTTCATTTTTCCTCCTGTGGAAAGGGAAGGAATTCAAATTAAGCTTCAGATTCAGTAACTTCCTGAGTTTCCACTTCTTCCCTTTTTCCTGCAACAATCTTCAACGTGATTCCTGTTCTTGTTTCGTTGTTGATTAGAATTTCAACAAAACCGGGAATTACGTAAATCTCCACACCTCTCTCTTTCAAAAATCTCGATGCGATAGCACAAGCCTTAACAGCCTGATTGACTGCTCCTGCTCCGATCGCTTGGAGCTCAACCTGGTTATCTTTTGATAAGACACCTGCAATAGCACCTGCAACTTTGTTAGGATTTGACTTGGAACTGACTTTCAGTATCTCCATTCAGACTGCCTCCTTTTCGAGCATGTGGTCAATATATTTTACCACAAAAGAATAGGAGCATCAAAAGCATTAAGATTTTTTTTCTCATATCTTCCATCTTGCTTAATAAAATTACAGAAGTCAAATAAACTCAAAGGTCTAATACCTCAGATTTCACTTTTGCAATGGTATCGAGTATTTCCTGGGGAGTAACCATCTCTCCATTTACTTTGCTTAAAAGTTCAAGCTTGGTGCTTCGGCGATTCAGTCGTGAAACTTCATAAACGATCTGGCCAAGATTCATCTCAACAACGATTACTGCACTGGTCTTTTTTAGTAATTGTCTAAGACGGGTAGCTGGGAAGGGCCATATAGTTATCGGTCGAAATAGGCCAACGTTAATCTTATCTTCCCGTGCTATCTTAACAGCCCTTAAAGCACTTCTGGCAACGGAACCATAGGCTACAATCAGTATTTCCGCGTCATCTGTCATATATTCATCGCATATATTAATTTCATCAGCGTGAAGACGTATTTTGTGATCAAGCCTGCGTAATAGTCGGTTGGCATCAACTGCCGCACCCACAGGAAATCCTGATTCATCATGAACCAAGCCTGAGACGTGAAATCTGCTCTTTCCCATTTTTATCAAAGGAGCAGCCAGCATCTGATCGTCTCCAATAACGGGTTGGAAAATGTCGTCATCTTCAAGGACTGATTCTCCAGCCCTTGGAACAGACTTCAATTCGGAATCTGGAGGTAGGTAAAGGCTTTCTCTCATATGTCCCAAAACTTCGTCCATCAGGAAAACAACCGGTGTACGGTAATGTTCAGCATAATTGAAGGCAGTGACTATGTAACGATATACTTCTTCTACAGTTGAAGGATATATTGCGATAACGGGATGGTCGCCATGAGTTCCCCAACGTGCTTGCATGATATCTCCCTGAGCGAGTTTGGTAGGCATTCCTGTTGAAGGTCCCCCACGTTGCACGTTTACAAAAACTGTTGGGGCTTCTACCATTGATGCATAACCTATTACTTCTTGCATCAAGCTAAACCCAGGTCCGCTTGTCGCCGTCATGGCTTTTTCGCCTGCCAACGATGCCCCGACAATTGCCGCGGCGCTCGCGATCTCATCTTCCATTTGAATAAAAGTTCCGCCAACTTTTGGCAGTTCTTTAGCCATAGTCTCGGCAATTTCTGTGGCTGGAGTGATAGGATATCCAGCAAAAAAACGGCACCCAGCCTTTATAGCTCCAAGTGCACAGGCTTCGTCCCCTTGCATTAGAACGTACTCAGACATCTTTCTTCACCGCCTCACGCTCAACAACATCGATTGCAAAATCAGGACATGCATTTTCACACATCAGACAGCCGATACATTTATCATGATCAGGAACTTCAGGTTTTCCCAATTCTCCTTTGATGATGGTTTTAGTGGGGCAAATCCAATAACAGATACCACAGCGCTTACAGAAATTGTCATTGATATGGACATGAAATTTCTTTTTAGCCATGTACAAACCTCCAGGTTATGAAATTACTGAAAGGAAAACACCAGCAACAACAGCAGAACCTATAACACCTGCAACATTTGGGCCCATAGCATGCATCAATATAAAATTCGATGGATCTTCTTCCATTGCAAGCTTATGAGCAACCCTTGCAGAATCAGGTACTGCTGAAACACCTGCTGCACCAATTAAAGGATTGACCTTTTTTTTCGAGAAAATATTCATGATCTTCGCAAATATGATACCAGAAGCCGTAGCAACAACAAAAGCCATTGCGCCAAGACCAACAATCTCAAGACTCTGTAATTGAAGAAATTTTTTTCTAAACGCGCCGGCACCCACCGAGAGGCACAAAAAGATGAT
>NZ_CEYIHJ010000155.1:0-4535 GCF_982836095.1 Kosmotoga sp. | reverse complement strand
AAGTTTTTGAAGGTTACAAAGAACAAGATATGCCTAAAGTTACAACCTTCAATTCAGAACCTTTTTGATACCAACCTGATACTGATGAACCTGTACAAAGCACGCATTAAAAACATGAGGGGGAATGCCATGACTTATGAAGCTAAATACCTTACGGAATTGATCAACCAGCTTGATGCACCAAAGAACATAAAAAAACTTTTTGACATTCAGCAGAAACAGGCTGAACTTGGAGGAGGATTTTATGGACTTATTCCCGACCCCATTAAGGGGTTGGAACAAATACCTATCCCGAGTACATCAACGAATTTTGCAGGACTTGTATCTTACCTTTTGTCGATAAGAGATGAGCAGCGAAGAACCATTGCCGATATGGGATTCCCGGTGAGTTTTTCAGGAGAGAATTATGTTCCTAAAGAGGTAAAACACTGTTCAAGAATAAAAATCAGTTTAGAACTTAGCACAATTCGTCATGTGTTGGAATTTTTTGCAAAAGAAAATCCAACTCTGAATGAAGCAAGAAAGATTGCCAATGGAGAAATCTTTACAGAAATGGTTAAGCATAGAAACTCTCTTGGTTATGTTCCTGGACCTGTATTTACGACAGAATTTCTAACTCAATTCTTGTTTTTAGGAGCAGTAAAAGAACCTATCTATAAAATTTGGAGATGGCTTAGCCCTTGGAACTTCTTCGACTTCGCAGATATTGCCTACAACAGAGCTGATTATGAAAGGATTCTGAATGAATTAGAAAAAAATCGGGAAAATATAGAGATGCGCATCTCTTCAAAAATTGAAAAATACGTACCTGAGAATTTTGAATTTAAGGAGCATTTCGTTTTCAGTGTTGGATGGGCTATAAGGGGTTGGGCAACTGGAAAATACGGTGGTATCAACATCGAACATATCAAAGACGATTACGATTTTTTGTTAGATACGATAGCCCACGAAACTTTCCACAGAATTCAGGCCATGCTCTATCCTGGGAATGAAGGAAAAGAGTTCAAAATATTTGAGAAGCCTTTGAAAGACAAAGCTATGGATGCTCTTTATAGGGCAATGACTTACGTATTTCTTGAAGGGACAGCAACATACATTCAGAAAGGAGGATTCTTAGAAGAAAATCTACCCGGTGTTCAAAAAGGCGTGGCCCTTTTCAAAGAATTGTACAAAACCGTTTTCCAATACAAAAAATACGAAAAACTCGAAGAATTACTAAATCGTGGCTTAAGATCTAATGGCCCTTTTTACGTGCTCGGGCACTATATGGCACATGTTATTGATAAGAAATTTGGAAATAGAGCTATTGCCAACTGTCTTGAAAAAGGAAGTCCAGAGTTTTTCAGGTTATTCATCGCCACAACTGAAGGCAAGATCTTTTCAAAAGAGACGCTAGCTGCTTTCCAAAAGATAGAGATTGCTTCATAATGAAGAATTTTAGGTTGTTTAGAAGCTTTGATAATTTTAAGGGGTTGACGATATGAGAAAAGTCATCTTTATCACATTTGGTGTTTTAGCAATCATAATTATTATTGCTATCGCTGCAATTTTCATAGCAAATATGAAATTCAACCAAAAAGTTGCAAAAGAAGTGAAAGAGCTCTTTGCTGGCATATCAGGGAGCGATGATAGTGTTATTCAAAGATCCAATTTAGAAAAATTGCCAATTCCTGTAAAGAAATGGCTTGAGTTTTCAAATATAGTTGGGAAAGAAAAAGTTACCTCCGTAAGGCTAAAGCAGAAAGCAGTTATGCGCTTAAAGGAAGCACAATCTTGGATGCCCGTTGAAGCGGAGCAATACTTCACGGTTAATGAGCCCGGATTCATCTGGAAAGCCAGGATAAAAGCAGCCCCATTGTTTCACATTGTGGGAAGGGATAAGTATTTTGAAGGTAAAGGAAGTATGCTCATTAAAGCCCTTTCTTTGATCAAAATTGCGGATTCCAGCGGAAAAGAAATAAATCAGGGCACATTGATACGATATCTAGCTGAAACAGTGTGGTTCCCCTCAGCGGCTTTGAACAGTTATATTACATGGGAAGAAATCGATGCAAGTTCAGCAAGGGCAACCATAGACTACAGAGGAATAACAGTATCAGGAGTGTTTAATTTTAATAATATAGGTGAAGTTACAAGCTTTGTCGCTAAAAGATACATGGAAAATAACGGAAAATACTCATTAGAAACATGGTTAGTTACTATGAGAAACTATAAAGAGCTCGATGGCATAAAAATCCCTACTGAGGGAAAAGTTGTGTGGAAACTCGAAACCGGGGATTTTACATGGTTTAAATTTGAGATCACAGAAATTGAATACAACCTGCCTGTTGTTTATTAAACACCACTGGAGGGATGAGAAATGAAAGTCAGGTTTGATTTTAAAGCAATTGATTTAATGATTGAAATGTTTCATGACGCAAAGAAAGGAACAGTTGTTAACCGCGATATGCTTGATAGGCTACTCTCCCATGATGCTTTGATACAGATGATAAAGCACTACAATAGACCTGAGGGGTTAAATGCTCATATTGTAATGAAAGATCTCAAGAATGTGTTCCTTAATCTCAATAAAAAGAAATTCTTCAGTGAAAACGATTTTCTCATTGAATTTCACAGGAATCTGCGGAGTAAGTTTGACGTTCTGGAAGAACTCGAAGATTTCCTTAGGCATCTTAAAGAGAAGCAAGAAGAGGTGACGAACTTCGCTCAAAAAAAATTACAACGCTTTTTACCCCAAGAAATTGATTTTAACCCCCGGATCTTCATCGTATTTACGGGTTATAGCGGTGGGTACTTTGTAGGAAACGATATCACCCTTGATCTTGAACACATTTCGAAATCATTAGACAAAGTAGCGAGTACAATTGCTCATGAACTCCATCATATCGCTTTCAACGGCATTTTAGAGAGCAAATTGCTTTCAAGGCAACTTCCTGCTAATAAGTACCTGCTTGCTGAACTTGTTGGCGGCCTAATGGGTGAAGGAATAGCCTATTACTGCGTTGGTGGAGACCCAGAAACCGGACATGTTGGATATGAAGATACTTCTAATTACCAGAACGACCTTAAGAAGTGGAAATCCTATTTCACGGAAGTAAACGCTGTTATGTTAAAACTGCTCAATAATGAACTGAACACAAAAGAATTTTTTGAATGGGTTTCAAAGCATATGAGTAAAACCTTTGGAGCAATAAACATGGTAGGCATTAAGACAGTCGAAGCAGTTTATCGAACAAAAGGAGATAAAGGAATACTGGAAGTAATCGCAGATCCTGCAGTTTATATTAGGGAGTATAATAATGCCGCAACTTACCTCAACGATGTGGAAAAAGCAAATTATCCTCTTTTTAATCATTGCCTGGAAGTGGTTTTTGCCCAATAGTGAATTTCCGCCCCGCCAAACCATTACCAAGGAGGAAAAAAGTGAGCAAAGTTATCAGAACGCTTTTAATCATTGCAGTAGGTTCAATTTTATATGTTATTACGTATCTTCTACTGAGAACGGGATTGAATTATCTTCCTGCTCTTTATCTCTGGAAAAACGCGAATCCTATACTGAATATCCATGGTTTAGAATTCTCAATTGCAGATATTTTCTATTTTGTCTTTGGATCGATAGTTACGGTTCACGGACTTATCAATCTTTTCTTGATAACGGAGGAAAACCATTCTGCACAGAACATGATAACCAGAAAGACAGAAAAGCTGATTACAACAGGTTTTTATTCCAAAGTCAGACATCCCATGTATGGAACTTTCGTCATAATATATCTGGGGATGTTTTTGTCTATACGTTCTTTGTGGGGGGTATTTATCGTGCTGATAATAGGCATAATTCAATTTTTCAACACAAAGCTTGAAGAAAAAAGACTTATAAAAACCTTTGGCGAAGAATATAGAAAATATATTCAAAAAGTTAAAAGCAAGCATTTCATACCGATTTATAGGATATATATAGTGATAGGTGCAATAGCCACTTTATTGGGTCTTGTACAAAAGGGTATAAGATAGAGTTTGCCAAGCTCTATACCCTGGCCCCTAATTCATTTCGTTGTATATTGTCGTGCTGATATCGGTTCATATTTACCCCCTAAGAATATTGTACAAAGAGGTGTTAAGCAATCTAGCAATAGCCAGACGCCTTGGCATTGCTCCCAACACCGTAGACAAATATCTTTAAAAGGTGTAAAAACGACCAACGGAAACGCGAAAAGTTGGAAGGAGTGTGTGATTTGAAAGCAGGATTAGTTGTCAGCACAGTTGTCATTAGAAATGGTAAATTATTAATGGTTCAAGAAGGCAAGGCACCCGCCAAGGGGTGTTGGAATTTACCTTCAGGTAGGCTGGAAAGCAACGAAAGAATTACTGAAGGGGCTATAAGGGAGACTTTTGAAGAAACTGGCTATAGTGTTTCTCTGATAGGGTTGACAGGTATCTACATCTTTGACAGCGAAACGGGGACCAGGCTCATAAGGTTCAACTTCAAGGGAGAAGTCATAGGGGGCGCGAACCTGTTTACAATCACAAAGAGATAT
>NZ_CEYIHJ010000154.1:0-4562 GCF_982836095.1 Kosmotoga sp. | reverse complement strand
ATTGAGAAAATCCATGCTTTGTGAAGGATCAAAGTAACTTGCAACTGCAACGATAGAGTTTAACAAGTCTGGTGTGAGATGGTCTTTATCAAAGGTATAAGCTGTTAACGCTCCAAAGATAAAAAGCTGGGGAGTATGACCATTCCCCTTGACTGCTTTCTCAATATCAGGAAATGATACGTCCCCGCCTTTCCCTTCATATTTTAGGGCAAGGAGGTTTCCCATTATCGTTTTGTTGCCATGAGTGCTGCTTGAAGACCCGAAAAGAAGTTTGAGATCTCCTCCAACAGCCGCAAGAGAAAGAACATCTTCCCCGCCTTCATTTAGCATGTCGCTTATCATCGCAACAGAAACATCTTTTGTTTTGTTGGCTACTGGAGAATTTCCCTTTCCATTATTTATATAATCCACAAGATAGTTATATGAAATATTGGTATTAATATACACATCTCCATATACAGCGATGTTATATTTTCCTGTGACAGGGCTTATTTTGTGAGGATCATTGCCAATAACAGCATCTCCCATCACTTTAATATTTATCATATTTTCAGAAACGGCTGTCGCGGGAACGCTAAAGGCATTGGTCCCATATTCTATTCTCAAGCCGCTTGTATTAAAAAAGATGCTGAATTCTGGCGAAGTATCGCTATCCGGAGCGGATATTATGAAAGTCATCTCAGGATCAACAGTAGGTACGTTATAGTTCTCATTTAGTATAATTTCAAGTGCTGTGGCAGGAAATGTATCCAGGTATTCTTTCACCCACTTTTGATAAATAGTGTAGGGGTCATCTGAAATATGGCTGTACCAACCTGGATAAAGTTCTTCTACATTATCAATATTTACCGATTTAGCTGTTAAAGACCCTGTGATTATTTCCCCGGGAGTGCTGGAGTCAGTAAGAAGAAGATTTACATCATCGAGTATAATCGCTTTTCCATAAATCATGTCCCCGATTATTTTCGGGTTCCCCTTTCCTCCACCTACTTTTCTCATTACTGAAAACACCCTGTCAGAAGCCGCGAACTTTACCGCAGGCAAATATACATCAACTGCGTTCGCGACAAGACCAGCTCCTGCCTTGTTTATACTTTCACCCGACGCTTTATCTTTAAGCGAAGCAGTTATAAGATACTTGTTTCCAATTTCATAAGCATAAATATCGAAAGCATATTTCCCGTTTCCAAGCGAAGGATCATTGCTCATTGCATTAACATAATTACTCAGATCGATACACGGAGTTTCAGATGTTAATTGATCTAGGTATTGTACCCAATAATAGGATTCAATACCGGAATGGTTGCTGATTTTCTGCTTAAATGCTTCAATCTCACTCCATGTTGATGACATTTCAAGTGAGCTATTTTGTATTAGTATATACCCAGCAGCCTCTATCGCATTTTCAAGCACATTCTGCTTTTCCGAAACAGTTTTAAAGCTATTTAACTCATTCGCTGTGCGATTCAATTGAGAAGCCACTGCCAAGAGTATCAATGTGCCAAAAATAAGCAAAATCATCGTTAATGGGAGGGCAAATCCTCTTTTTCTAAATTCAAAGTGTGGAGATGAGAACATATCTCCTCACCTCCTTATTAGTGGCTTTGTCGTGCAATGTCACAGTAAATCGATACAGACCGCTGTATTCTTGAACCTCCTCATAGCTCAATGAATCGATTTCAAAACTATCAAAGCCTGATAATGGTAAATAATTCGTATTCAGGTTTTCCTTCAGGGAATCAACAAAACTGCCCAAGTTATCTTTTCCCAAAAGGTCACGAAGGTTTGAGTTATGCCTTAGATGATTTTCAACGAGTTTCATTATGGCTTCTACTTCTGAAGTCCGGGAAATACTTCCAGAAAGCTCTTTGTATTTAAGAGTAAGGAATATACCAGAAGCCATAAATATTGAGAGAATAGCTAGCACCAGCAATACCTCTATTAATGAGAATCCCCTTTTAATAGAACCTCACCGCCCCTTCAACGTGTTTCTGAACAATCGGAAGAGAAGCAGGGCTATAATAAGTAAAGGTAGCATCGTATTTTATGTAATCAGTATTAGGTATAAGACTGACACTGAATGAATCAATGTGATTTGCGATTGTAGATGTAATGATTTCGTCAGACCCACCTTTAGGGAGAACGTAGAGTAATGCTTTACTTTCTGGATCATAAGTAATAGTAGAGACAGCTGTTACCCAACCTGCCTGGTTATTAGCGGGGATATTTGATATCAAAGTTATCGAGTTATCACCGGGTGTTTGGAGATCAGAAACCCCTGTAATCGTTGCTACCAAAGTCCATTGGCGGGAAATAATGTTTTGAATAGAAGTATGAAGCTTTACAATCTCCGAATCAAGCTCCATCGAGGCTTTAAGCTGATCCGATATTTTAAAAGACAAGTTTGAAACTACCACAACAGAAAGAAGAACAATGCTTGAGACAGCCATCGCCACGAGTACTTCTGTAAGTGAAAATCCCCTCCTTCTTTCCATAATATCACCTCTATAATAACCGCTTCGCTGCATCTTTTGATTTAGTCTATTGATAGAATAAACTGTTTTATTTTCAACGCGATTATATTGATGTTATTTTTCTGGACGAATAATTTTTCGGATTCGCCAATATAATTTATGCTTTACTTTATATAAACATCTTAGAAATCTTTTTTTAGATATTGATTTCTTTTTTATAGACTGACTTTGCTTTTGAAAGCAAAAGTTCTGCACAATGAGTTGAAAAAAAGAAATGACAAGCGTAAAATTGTTAGGAATCCGAACATTGATGGCGAGACGGCTGGAAATCGGGTTTGTTGCTCTGAAATCCGCGGAGTTGCTTGGAACCGCTTTACGATTGCCTTGAACTGCTAGCGCAACCGACTAGGAATAGAGTCTAGGGTATTAAAGAACAGGGTATGGGGTCTAGTTATTAGGGTTTAGATGTTCTCTCTCGTGACTCCTGACTCGTAACTCGGTTTCTCGGGCTCTCGGATTCTCGGCTCTTGATATTCTCGCAACTCGAATCTCGAATCTCGCTACTCGTTACTCGGCTCTAGATCTCGAATCACGTAACTCGGTTCTTTAGTTCTCGCAACTCAGCTCTTTAACTCATAACTCATCATTCATAACTCATCACTCGGCTCTTGAAAAACTCGTAACTCGCAACTCGAATCACGTAACTCGAATCACGTAACTCGGTTCTTAATTGAGGTGTTATATGAAATACAGTTTATTGAAATCATATCTAAACCACGATGAGGCAGCTGATATAAGAAAAAGACTATTCATTATTGCCCTTCCAGCAATTGGGGAAAATGTGTTGCAGATGTTGCTTGGTATAGCGGATACAGCGTTTTTAGGGCATTATGACTGGCGAGCAATCGGTGGTGTTGGCACAGCGAACCAGATAATATTCATCCTTCAGGCAGTGCTGGTAGCTATATCAACAGGTACAATGGTATTTATATCAAACAGTCTTGGAGCCAATAACAAAAGAAAGGTTAATTCCATTGCCTGGCAGGCAATTTACCTGTCGCTAATAACAGGGCTTGGGCTTGCTACCTTGTCTATTTTTTCTGGCAATTTTATCGATATCTTTTTCCCCTCTGCAGAGGATCTAATCAAGCAGATTGGTGTCGATTACCTAAAAATAGTTCTCGCTGGTATTCCCGGCTTGAGCTTTATGATCATAATCGCCTCTACTCTTAGGGGAGCTGGAGATACACGCTCGCCTATGTATGCAGCGTTGATCGCCAACGGTTTGAATGTATTTCTCGATTACGGCATGATCTTTGGAAAATTTGGGTTTCCCGAGCTTGGCGCAAAAGGTGCGGCCTATGCTACAGTAACTTCCAGAACAGTGGCTTCTATTATTCTTCTTATGTTACTATACACCAACAAAAGAATACACATGTCAAAAAAACCCGTAAAGAGCTCGTGGAAAAGCGTAAGGGAAGTTTTTTCAGTAGGTCTTCCAACCGCTTTTGAGAATTTTTCCTTTTCCTTTGGTGTACTGATCTTTGCAAATATTTTGTTGATGGCAGGATCCGAAGCGTATGCAGCTCACAGAATTGGGATTAACGTTGAATCCATTTCTTTTATGCCGGCCTGGGGGATTAACGTTGCAGTAATGGCCCTTATTGGTTATTATAATGGCTCTGGTGATCTAAAAAAAGTCATCGGAACTGCGAGACAAGGCTGGCTTGTTGGGCTTGGCTTTGGCGCTGTTATTGGCACAGTGATCTTTCTCTGGCCCGAGGGGTTTATAAGAATATTCACCTCCGAAAAAGGCATAATTGATATGGCGGCGCTTCCTGTGAAACTAATCGGGCTATTCCAAGTAGTACTCGCAACCGATTTTGTCGCAACAGGAGCCCTCAGGGGCTTAGGCGATACAAAGTTCCCAATGTTTGCTTCCATGACCGCGATGTGGTTTATAAGAATTCCGTTGGGATTTGTGCTGGTAAAATATTTCAACCTTGGACTTCTTGGAGCATGGACAGGTATGATGGCAGATATGGCTTATAGAATGGCTTTGAAGGTTCTCAGATTCCTCTCGGGAGC
>NZ_CEYIHJ010000153.1:0-4598 GCF_982836095.1 Kosmotoga sp. | reverse complement strand
TACCCTATACCCTGCTCTTAAGATTCGGGTTTTAAAGTATGGGTGTAGGGCCTGAGGTCTAGGGTATAGCTCTTACCAAACCTTAGACCCGATTCTATAGTAAACTGCTCTAGCAGTTCATGGCATATTTTAGTAATGCAGTTCTCAATTTTCTTGACTCGAATCTCATTTTCCCTGTTACAGTCTAGATATGATTTCTTCGGCAAATTGCATAGTTTTTAGTGGTTTTATGCCTTTGGGCTTTGCCAAATCTGCTGTCATTTTGTTTTCTGCTATGGCTCTTTCTACAGCTTTTCTGATTTTTTCCGCAGCTTTTTTCCAGCCGATGTATTCAAGCATCATAGCCCCAGATAATATTAGAGAAGTTGGATTGGCAATGCTTTTCCCCTCCAGTTCTGGAGCGGTTCCATGAGTTGGTTCAAAAAGTGCTGTGTGGTCTCCAATGTTTGCACCCGGAACCAATCCTATGCCTCCTATCTGAGCTGCTGCAGCATCAGAAAGGTAATCACCATTTAAATTGGGAAGGACTATCACATCATATTCTGAAGGATTCAGAAGTATCTGTTGAAACATGTTATCTGCTATTCTGTCCTTTATTAACAACTTTCCTTTAAAATCTTTTGAGTCGCCTTCGCGAACAATTACATCTGCAAATTCATCAAAAGCTAATTCATACACCCATTTCATAAAAGCTCCTTCGGTATATTTCATGATGTTTCCCTTATGCACTATGGTTATGCTCCTTCGACCATTTTCCAACGCATACCGAATAGCCTTTCTTGCAATTCTTTTTGTTGAAAATTCGCTTATAGGCTTTATTCCAATTCCAGAATTTTTTCGAAGTGTAATGCCATATTGATTTTGCAAAAAACGAATAACTCCTTTTGCTTCCAAAGATCCCGCTTCCCATTCAATGCCTGCATATACATCCTCTGTATTTTCCCGGAAGATCACTATGTCAAGAAGTTCTGGATATTTGACAGGAGTTGGAACCCCCTTTATCCATTTTACCGGCCTAACACAGGCATAAAGGTCAAGAATCTGCCTGAGTCTTACATTCAAACTTCTGAAGCCTTTCCCAACTGGTGTAGTTAAAGGACCCTTTATAGAAACCACATGATCCTTTATGGTATTTATTGTTTCTTCGGGTAGAGGATCACCATAGTTTTTTATGGCTTTCTTACCCGCAACGATTTCTTTCCAGATGATTCTTTTCATTTCCGAGTAAGTCCGTGATATTGCTGCATCCCACACATGTATTGCAGTGTTCATTATTTCAGGGCCTATTCCATCACCTTTAATATATGGTATTATAGGACAGTCTGGTATATTAATGCTATTATCGCTTATTTTGATTTTTTCCCCTTTCATGAAGCTCACTCCTTGAAATAGTCACCGTATTTTTTTATATAGTTTTCTATGCCGCCCATTTCTATGATTTTTAGAATAAATTCAGGTAATGGCTTGAAACGATATTCTTTGTTCCTGGTGATATCTTTCAAGATTCCATTTTCAAGGTTAATTTCCAGGATGTCACCTTCGTTTATTTCATCTGCTTCTTTTAGCTCCACCAGTGGGAGACCCACATTTATGGAGTTTCTGTAAAATATTCTGGCAAAGTTTTTTGCAACAACACAAGAGATACCAGCGAGCTTCATTATTCTCGGGGCATGTTCTCTGGAAGATCCAAGGCCAAAGTTCCTTCCAGCAGTTATTAGATCTCCTTTTTCTACTTTTTGAGGGAAATCGTCTCTGGCATCTTCAAGTACATGTTTGGCAAGCTCAGGAAGGTCGGTACGCAGGTGGAAATACCTGCCAGGAGCTATATGGTCTGTTGAGATATCGTTTCCAAATTTCCAGACTTTGCCTTTTATTATCATCGAAATCCCTCCTATTTGAGAAACTCCCGGGGGTCAGTGATTTTCCCGGTAAGAGCTGAAGCTGCAGCTGTTGCGGGAGAAGCTAAAAAGATTTCCGCTTGCGGGTTTCCCATCCTACCTTTAAAATTCCTGTTCTGAGTTGAGATTACTCTTTCCCCGTCCGCCAAAACCCCTTGATGGACTCCAACACAAGGGCCACATCCCGGAGCTAATACTGTGGCTCCGCTTTCTACAAAAGTTCTTATTATGCCTTCCTCTAATGCCTTTAGATAGATATCCTTTGATGCAGGAATGACTATAAGTCTGATACTGGGATGTTTTTCTTTACCTTTCAAGATAGATGCAGCTATTTTTAGGTCTTCCAGCCTTCCATTTGTGCAGGTTCCAATGAACACTTGATCTATCTTGATCCCTTCAGCTTCTTTGATGCTTTTAGAGTTGTCAACACTATGGGGGAAAGCGATTGTCGGTTCGAGATTAGAGAGATCCAGTTGAAAGACTTTTTCATATGCGGCACCAGGGTCAGATTTTATTTCTCTATAATCCATTTCCCTACCATGCTTTTTGAGGAATATTCTGGTTTTTTCGTCTGGTGCGATTATTCCTGTTTTAGCTCCGGCTTCAATGGCCATATTTGTTATAGTAAATCTTTCTTCTTGAGACATTCGTTCAATGATTTCGCCTTCAAATTCCATTACCTTATAATTCGCTCCATCTGCCCCTATAAGGCCAATTATGTGTAAAATCACGTCTTTGGCGAAAACTCCATCTTGCATATTCCCTTTAAGAATGAATTTCACGCTTGGTGGAACTTTTAACCATACTTTTCCAAGGCCGAAAGCAAGAGCAATATCGGTTGAGCCCATTCCAGTTGCAAAAGCGCCAAGCGCGCCTGAGGTGCAAGTGTGTGAATCGGCGCCCACAATAAGGTCACCTGGTTTTGCATATCGCTCAATGAGTATCTGATGCGATATTCCTTCCCCTATATCTGAGAGAGTCGCACCGGTTCGTTTTGAAAAATCTCTTAGTTGTTTCTGTGCATTAGAGAGCTCCTTTCGTGGACTTGGGGAGGCGTGGTCTATAAAAAGTATCGAATTCGGTGCTTTCAAGCAATCAAATCCCATTTTCGCGAATTCATCGACTGCCAAAGGACCTGTCCCATCTTGAACCATGGCCAAGTCCACTCTGGCCACGACGATATCATCTGGATGTACATCTGCACCAGTGTGTTCGGAAATTATCTTTTCGGCGATTGTTTTTCCCATTTTTCATTTCCTCGCTTCCATAGGAATATATTCAGCTTGAAGAGGGCCTGTATAAATACCGCAAGGCCTTATTATCTTGTTTTCGCTGGTGTATTCAATAACATGAGCTGTCCAACCTACGACACGAGCCAAGGCAAAAATAACTGTAAAGAGTTCCTTGGAAAAACCAAGCAATTTGTAAACTATACCAGAGTAAAGATCAACATTTGGGAAAATTTTTCTGTGCCCCAGTTTTTTGATAACTACTTCTTCGAGTTTCTCCGTAATGGGGTAATATTTGGTATCACCAAGCTTCAAAGAAAGTTCTTTAGCATATTCTTTTAGAACTATGGATCTTGGATCATAGGTTTTATATACCCTGTGACCAAAGCCTGGGATTTTTCGTTTCTCCTTTAATGCAGTTTCAACAAAATTTTCTACGTTCTCTACGAGGTCTATCTCTTCAACCATATCCAGTACCTTTTCATTTGCTCCTCCATGAAGAGGCCCTTTGAGCGCCCCCATCGCGCCTGTTATGGATGAGTACATGTCTGATAGCGTAGAAGCAATTACCATAGCAGTAAAGGTAGAAGCGTTCAATCCTTGCTCGGCGTGTAATACGAATATAGAGTTCATAAGCTTGGAAATTTCTTCATCTGGTTTTTTGCCTGTTATCATATAGTAGAAATTTGAAGCATGGCCCAGTGATTTGTCTGGTGGTATGATTTCTATGTTTTGTGACAATCTATAATGATAAGAAGCTATGGTAGGCAATTTGGCAGATATTTTTGCAGCTCTGGTGATTTTATCATTAGGCTTTTCGGGCTTCTCATAGATTCCGAGCAATGAAACACAACTTCTCAAAACATCCATAGGGTGAGCATTTTTAGGAATCTTCGAAATCGCTTCTATCATATCAGGGTGTATCTCACGGTTATTTATAAAGAGCTGCTTAATTTCATCCAGCTCAATTTTGTTTGGCAACTTCTTGTACCAAAGCAAAAATGCAACTTCTTCAAAAGAGGATTCTTTTGATAGAGATTCAACTGCAATGCCTCTGTAGAAGAGCTTACCTTCTTCACCGTTTATCAGGCTCAGAGAAGTTTTTGCCACTGGAATGTTTTCAAGACCCTTGAAAAGTTTATAGTTTTCGGTATAGGGCATTATATCACCCGCCTTTTTGGATTTATATTATGTGTTCAAAGCCACTTAACGAATTGTAGCTGGAGTGAGAGCAAATGTATGTAAGAATTGATTTTGGGAGTATGAAAAATGTATTTTAGCTATTCTATCACAAATAGATAATTTTACAAAATTTAGGTGATCCTAGTTGGTATAGCTCTACGATTTGAGGACACAACAAGTTGCTATTATTTCCTGGCTTCAATACACTAGTCGCCATTTGAGTCGCTTTGTTATGGAATTTAACCACCTAGAACCCAGCATTTTAATGCCGGGAGTAGGTTAAATGAAC
>NZ_CEYIHJ010000152.1:0-4624 GCF_982836095.1 Kosmotoga sp. | reverse complement strand
GGTAACGGCAGCAATTGGCATGGGTTTTGTAGCTGGAGAATATCTCATTTCTTCCTCTGCAACTGGTATTGTATTGTTGATAGTCGTTGCTTTCAAAAGGGTTGACTTATTTGCTGGTAAGGGAAGCAAGCAAACAGTTACGATAGAAATGCACAAGGAACATGCTATGGAAAGGCTCGCAAAAAAGCTCGACAAATTGAAAATAACCCCCCTTCATATTGAAATAGAAACCGATGAAGACAGTATAAGCTTTGAGTTTGTCATATCGGATGAAGACTACAAGATCTTGAAGAGAAATATCGTTGAATTCGCCAGTATTGAAGGGATAAATTCGATAGACCTTGGCGATTAAACTCTCATTTCCTTCATTGACTACCTAATCTTCTTGGGCTTTTTATTCTCACCGTTCTTTAGGAAATTACGCGTTGTTTAATTCGGAGTAATATAGTCGTGTTGTATACCATATATACTTTTAGTGAAATAAATCACAAAGGAGGTGCTTTTATGAGCAGAGATAGTATATTCAAAGTATCAGCAAAATCAGAAAATTCAACCAAGACAACAGTAAAAGCCAGAAACTTCAGCATAGTTATTGACGAACCACCCATACTGGGCGGTAAAGATGAAGGCGCCAATCCGGTTGAATATGTACTCGCCGCACTAGCTGGCTGCCTCAACGTTGTCGGACACGTAGTTGCCAAGGAAATGGACATTCAGATAAAAAATCTTGAATTTGAGCTTTCGGGCTTTCTTAACCCCGAAAAATTCATGGGAAGAGAAACACCTGACAGGGCTGGTTACAAAAACATCGAAGTTAAGGTTTATATTGATTCCGATGCAGATGAATTGACACTGTCAAAATGGCTTAAGGCAATAGAGCAAAGATGTCCTGTTTCTGATAACATTGCAAATTCCACGCCGATCGAATTTAGCCTAAATTTCAAATCTGAAACCGAAATCGCTGGATAAATAACAATCAATTTCAAAACATTCATATCACTCTAAGTCACCGAATTCGCTCTTGAAAGTTCAAGACACTTGCATCTTCGAATAAAACTGCTATAATAGTGGAACCGGCATATCTTTGCCGGTTCCTTTTGTAGTTTTGAGCTTGTCGCTCTCGAAATCGATGTAAATTAATTTTTTCTTTTGTTGATTGACACTACTAAATGTCTTCGATCAAGTGTTTTTAAAACCTTTTCATTATATCTACCTACAAAAATCGCAAAGTACCACTCTGCCTTATCTTTTTTGTGCAAAAAAGCACAAAGGACATTAAAGAATTGGAGGTGGTTCTTTTCAAAGCTGGGTTAGCCATTTTAAGAAATTCCTTTTTGAGAAACAGAATTTATCTGTTGAACCACCTTATCAGCAACGCCGGGAGCTTTGTGTTCGGCTATATTTTTGTAAGCATTTGGAGAGCCATTCTTGGAAATTCCCCGGAGTCATCCCAAATGGTAACCTATGTGATGGTGAACCAGTCTGGTCTTTGGATCACAATGTTCCTTCCATATGGAGCATTCTTGTTCCAAAAAGTAAGGGATGGAACGATCGCTTTTGAGCTGTTAAAACCTTATGGACTAATATATTTATCCTTTTACGAGGTTCTAGGGCATGTGGTTTATAATTTTTTCTTTCGGTATTTACCGATTTTCTTCCTCGGTTTCTTTTTGCTGGGGGTTAGGCTGCCATCACCGGGGCAAATAGTACCTTACGGAATATCAATAGCAATGGCTTTCATTATTTCCTTTTTCCTGAACTACTTTATCGGACTATGGAGTTTGAGATTTTTAGGCATTTCTGGAGCTCAATCGCTTTACTATTTTCTCATGAATTTTCTCTCGGGTTACATGTTGCCTGCGAAATATTATCCGGATTTTTTAAAGAGAATAATGCCTCTTACTCCTTTCGCAGCAACGAGTTATATTCCAGGTTCGCTTTATCTTGGCAAAATAACTTTCTCAGAAGGCATCACGCTGCAATTGTTCTGGGTAGCAGTGCTTTTCCTTTTTGCGTTGATTCTAACAAAACTTACTCAAAAGAAATTGCAAATCCAAGGAGGCTGAGGATTTTGTCAGCAAAGGTCTTTAAAGCCCTCTTCATAGCTAGTCTAAAAAAAGAAATCGAATACAGGTTCAACTTCGTTTTCGATACCATAACTTCCGGATTGGCTGTTTTTTCTGATTTTCTGATTATTGCTGTAATCATGTTCAGATTTAAAAGCATGGCCGGATGGTCTTTGGGTGAGGTAGCTTTGATCTATTCAATTGTTGAAGCCGGTTGGGGACTTTTTAGAACCTTTGGTGAGGGATTGCACCGTTTTCAGGAATTTACGCTCAGCGGTAGATTCGACGTCTTACTAATTAGGCCTATATCAACTATCACACAGGTCATGCTTCAGCGATTTCAATTTAGAAGATTAGGCATTCTCGCTCAAGCAATAGCAGTTGGGATTTTTGGAGCTGTCTTCACTGGATTGGCTTCACCTGGATTTTTCTTATTGTACACGTGCCTTGTGTTGCTATCAGCGCTACTGACTTTTGAAATCTCTTTAATACTTGCTGCGATAGCTTTCTGGACCGTAAGAAACGAGGACATCGTTGTCCTTGGGGTTTATTCTATGAGAACGGCTTCTTCCTACCCATTAACTATATACACAAATTTCGTGAAGCAAGCTCTCACTTTTATCATTCCCCTCGGCACTGCCGCATTTTATCCTGTTTCTTATCTCACAGGCAAGACAAATTCCATTCTTGCCCTCTTCTCGCCAATGATTAGTTTTATACTTTTTCTTCCCATAAGCATTGGATTGTGGAAGTTAGGTGAAAAGCATTACTCAAGTACCGGGACTTAAAGGACATCCGATAAATAGTACTAAATAGTACAAAAAGATGTCTTGCGCTGCGTAACACAGGCTGTACTATCGATTATCCGTGAAGGATTCACCGAATACTTATATCAGTCGAGGACCACTAGGTCCATAATCATATACAGAATAATACTTCGTTTTATACTCTACAATACCATATAATGCTAAATTAATTTACTGCTCTAAAGGAGGTGAGTTCATGAACAAATACATTGAGGTTTCCGATCTTTGTAAAGACTATACACTTTACAAAAGAAAGATTTTCAAACGAGAAAAAGAAATAATACACGCCGTTAGAAACGTCAGTTTTAGCGTTAAAAAAGGCGAATTCTTGGGCTATATTGGGCCAAACGGTGCAGGAAAATCCACCACCATTAAAATGCTCACAGGAATACTCACCCCCACATCTGGAAAAGTAAAAGTTGCAGGCTTTTGCCCTTGGAAAGAAAGGAAGAAGTATGTGAGGAACATTGGCGTTATTTTCGGGCAGAAAACACAGATGTGGTGGGATCTGCCCGTAAAGGATACGTACAAAGTCCTGAAGGCTATATACAGGGTTCCAGAAGCTAAATTCAAAAAGCAGTTGAGTTTTCTTATAGACAGACTCGAAATAATGCAATTCTACGAGCAGCCAGTCAGGCAATTGAGCCTTGGTCAAAGGATGAGAGCGGAATTGGCAGCATGTATGATACATGATCCTGAAATATTATTTCTCGATGAACCTACGATTGGCCTTGATGTTGTATCAAAGCACAGGGTTCTGAGTTTTCTAAAAGAACTCAACGCTGAAGGAAAAACGATTTTTCTCACAACTCACGATCTGAATGATATCGAAGCCCTCTGTGAAGAAATTCTTATAATCAACCATGGGAGATTGATATACAAAGGTAGTTTAACCGCATTGAAAAAAAGGACTTCTCTCCCACGATTATTGAAGATAAGATTAAAAGAGGGCTACTATACCCTTTCTCAAAGTCAGAAAAAATTCATAGATGCTTACAATGGAGAATTCAATGAACAGGAAGGAGAAATTGTAATAAAAATCGAAAACACTCACAAACCCGCGATTTTGGCAAGAGAAGTTCTCCAGAAATTCGAAATAGAAGATTTCAAGATTCAGGATCCAGGAATTGAAGAAGTTGTAAGGGATATTTATAAAAACTGAGTATAAAAAAACCTCGCGCTTTCATAAAGCGCGAGATTTTATTCCCGGATTGTCAGGACTTGTCAGAAGTGGCAAACTATTTCTCAGCCATTTTATAATCCAACAGCGTTACCGTCATGTTATCATCGTAGGACACGCTTTTGATTATAAGGGGTATTTCTGGGTTAATCACCCAGGAAAACACAGGTTCTTTTTCCTCATCATAAAGCACCACTTTTTGACCTTTGTATTTACCGACTTTTTCTTCACCTTCATACCTAATCGTTCCGAACCCCATTATTTTCATGGGAATCATCTCATCAAAATCTAGATAGTTGAGCATCATCATGCCAAGTGGGTTCATAAAAAACATAGTGATATACCCATAAAAGCCTCCTGTCAGCATAACCATGTCAAGCGGTTCATCCGGAAATTCCCGTACAATCTGGTTGGTCACAGTATAGCCGTTATCGGTTTTCTTGATGTACGTGGTTATGTTGAAGACTGTTGTTGCATCATTATCTTCAGGAATTTCGTAGCTATAAGCCACATATTCGAACTCTCTGTAATCCGTAGCGGGCTGCCAGGCTCCAAAAATCAAAGCACTAAAA
>NZ_CEYIHJ010000151.1:0-4630 GCF_982836095.1 Kosmotoga sp. | reverse complement strand
CCTTCGCCTCTGTGTTCTGACCTGGTATCGTTCCCCTGATAAAGCCGACATTCAAAAACCGCATCATTTGTAGTTGCAAAAATTGCGATTTCTGCATTGGTTTTGGCCTCGATTTTTACCTCAGTGCTCATTGGAACATGCAGGCATACAGGTTCATTTTCCAAAAGAGAGTCTCTTTTTACCAGTTCTACCCTTCCATTCCATTCGAAAGATATTTCCCCTTTCATCAGCAGGAAAGCTCTTTCCTTTCCGGGCTGGCTTTTGTAGGTTTGTTGGCCCTTCAACAAAAGTAGACCAAAATCCATCATTGTATCTTTCTCTGATTCACCCTCCCGGGTTATTTCGTTAAAACCTTGTATGCGTTTCTTCGCTTTTAGCAAATACATTGCTCATCTCCTCCAGATTTGCATTATTTTCTTAAAAGGACATTTTTAACGCTGGCTGCTATATCCTGAGCTGTCATATTGAAGCGTTTCTTCAGGTAGTCAACATCTCCAACTTCGCCAAACAAATCTTTTACCCCCACTCTTTCAATGGGTACAGGGCACGTTTCAGCGACCACTTCGGCAACTGCAGAACCAAGGCCGTTATATATATTGTGGTTTTCGGCTGTCACAATTGCCCCGGTTTCAGATGCACATTTTTCAATGAGCTCTCTATCTATGGGTTTAATGGTAAAGATGTTAACTACTCTTGCATCAATGCCCTCACTTGCCAGCAAATCAGCGGCATCAAGAGCTTCTGCCACCATGATTCCCGTGGCAATAATAGTGACATCTTTCCCTTCTCTGAGAACTATTCCTTTTCCAATCTCAAAACTTGAACCTTCTTCGAATACCCGTATTGTTGTTTTTCTCGAAATCCTCACGTAGAATGGTCCGTAAGAATAGGTTATGTCTTTTAGAAGGGCTTTCATCATTACAGTATCAACAGGCTCTATAATCGTGATGGTAGGAATTCCCCTCACAAAGCCAATATCTTCCAAAGGCATATGAGTTCCACCGTTATATGCAGCGGTTACTCCTGGATCTGTTGCCATCATCTTCACGTTTAGCTTGTTATAGGCTATGGAGATATATACCTGATCAAGAGCCCTTCTAGTGCTGAAACAAGCAAAGGTATGAGTGAAGGGGATCTTGCCAGTGGCAGAAAGACCTGCGGCAATGCCCATCATATTGGCTTCCTGAACTCCCACGTTAATCGCTCTTTCAGGGAATTTTTCTAAAAATCTGTAAGTACCATTGGAATGCATCAAATCCGCATCGAGTACGATTATATTTGGATCACTCTTTGCAAACTCTATGAGCTGGTCGATGTAGACATCTCTCATCATTACAGTGTCGGGTTTTCTCTTTTCAACGAGTTTGATCATCTAAGATCCCTTTCTTTCTCTTCCCATTCTTTTTGTAACGCGCTTATGGCATCGTTGATCTGCTCCTCATTAAACTTCATATGGTGGTTCAGCTCTATGCCTTCTGCAAAAGTGCAGCCTTTTCCTTTTATTGTGTGTAAAACAATTACAGAACTTTTCCCTTTTGTTTCCTTTGCTCTTTGTATTGCTTCATGTATCTGCATGACATTATGCCCATCAACATCCTGAGCGTGCCAGCCAAATTCCTCCCATTTTTTCCTCAAATCCCCAAGTGGATTGATATTGTCAATGTATCCATCGAGCTGTTGCTTGTTGTAATCGATGAACACTATGAGGTTATCGAGTCCGGCATTTCCAGCGAATAATGCACCTTCCCAAACCTGTCCTTCCTGGCATTCTCCATCGCCTAAAAGAACATAAACATAGTTTTCCTTGTTGTCCATCTTATGCCCCAGGGCAATTCCTATACCCATAGAAATACCCTGTCCGAGGGAGCCTGTGGACATATCTATACCCGGGGTATGATTTCTGTCAGCATGACTCGGTAAATCCGTTCCCCCTCGATTCAGCGTTTTCAACCATTCCATGGGGAAAAAACCCTTCAAAGCCAGCGTTGCATACAAAGAAGGGCCTGCATGACCCTTTGACATCACAAACCAATCACGGTCTTCCCATTTTGGGTTCTTGGGATCGTATCTCATAACTTTGCCATAAAGCACTGCGAGCAGTTCAACAATTGACATCGCGCCACCAATGTGGCCAAATCCGAGATATCCGAGCTCCTTCAAGGTTTCAATGCGAATTTTTGTTGCGAATATTTCCAGTTCTTTCATTTCGTTGTCTGTGAGCATCAGAGTTTATTCACCTCGCTTGATTTTAGGGAGTGTAGAAGCTCCAAGGGGAAATACGGCGTATTTTGCGTTCATCCCCTTTTCACCAAAAGCTTCTTTTACAGCTTCAGTAGGGTTATCAAAGCATCTTATGCCAACTAACTTTTCTTCTGCGAATTCTTTATTGGTAACCAGGAAAATTTCCGATGTTTTTAACACGACTTTGGATATTGCAGCTGCTTTGTGGCCACCCAGGACAAAATTTTCTTTCAGGCCTTCAACCAGTTCCGCAGGCTTTTTTCCAGAGGTAATCCATTCTTTGAAAGTTTTACTTCCGTATTTCTCTGGACATTCGGCAAAAAGAATCATTCTACCACCGGGTTTCAAAACCCCGGCGCAGTTATCTATCGCCTTTTGCGCTTGATAGAGGTTGATATCCTTTGGATATCCTCCAGCGCTTACAATGACAATGTCAAGAGGCTCTTCAATGGGAACAAGCCCACTTTTTTCAAGGCGTTCAGCCAATATCCTGTGTGCCTTGATCCAATCACCAGAAGCAGCATCGATCACTCTATGATGTTCGTCCACAACCACGTTCAAGACGAAATCAATTCCCAGAAAACTCACACCCTCTTCGATATCCATGCGTACAGGATTGTCGTAAATAGAAGCCGCTTCAGCACCATCTTCCATCATGTGGCTGTGATTTTGTCTGATCGTTTTGGCAGAAGCGACACCGGGTAGAATGGCTTTGGCACCACCGGAAAATCCGGCAAAATAATGAAATTCCACGTTGCCAAGGCAAATTCTGAAATCAGCCTCAACAACAGGGCGAAAAAATTCTACTCTCGTCCCCCGGGTGGTTGTGCCCACATAAACCGTATTGTCCACGTCATGATTCAAAACTCTAATTCTTTCGTAGATACTTTTGCCAACCGCCTTTTGCAATTCATCTTCCGTCATCTTTCTGTGAAGGC
Source organism: Kosmotoga sp. (assembly GCF_982836095.1). Lineage (NCBI taxonomy): Bacteria > Thermotogati > Thermotogota > Thermotogae > Kosmotogales > Kosmotogaceae > Kosmotoga > Kosmotoga sp. The sequence goes on along the minus strand of NZ_CEYIHJ010000151.1, from coordinate 1,451 downwards.
CTAAGGCAATTACAATTGTTATATCCTCATCATTCACACCTGCTTTATTCAGCCTGTCAATGACATGAGGCAAAAGAACATCACTGGGGCATGGCCGGGTCAAATCGCTGGTCACTATCACCACTTTCTGTCCTGGCTTAACTAGCTGTTCAACTCTTTCCGTGCCCACCGGATGATTTAAGGCTTTTTCAACAAGTGCATTTTCTGAATCGGTGATGAATTGCCGTTGGGGGTGATACTCACCAACAAATCCTTTCTCAGGTAATTCAACTTTTACAGTCGATTCACCATATGGAAGTTCAAAATTGAGCATTATTTTTCAACCTTCCTGTACGCCTTTTTCAGAGCCTTAATAAGAGGAAGCTCTTTGCCAGATAAGAAGCGTACCATAGCTCCTCCAGCAGTACATATATAGCCAAACTTCTCATTGGCATTTTCTACGAGCTTCTGCGCAGCCGAGACACTATCTCCGCCTCCGATAACGCTATAACCCGGAGCTTCAGCAATGGCATTCCATATCTCTCTTGTCCCCTTTTCAAAAAGCGGATTTTCATACGCTCCAGCGGGCCCGTTTATAAAAATCGTTCCTGCTTTCATGATTTCACCCTTATACAGCTCTATGGTCTTTTCACCTACATCAAGGAAAAGAGCATTATCAATTGGAAGCTCGTTGATAGAGCATTCCACACGTTTTCCATCTTTTTCATATGCAAAGTCTACAGGATTGAGAAACCTGTCGCCAAAGCGAGCAAGATAATCTTTGGCAGGTTCAATGAAGGCATCGAGAGAACGATCGAAAATGAATTTTTCCTGCTGCTTGCCGACCGATCTTCCCATAGCCATTTGCATGACTATTCCCGTCACACCACAGGTCAAGATTTTATCAGCAGTGCCATTTTCGAGGACCTGTTTCATCATTCCGAAAGCATCGGATATTTTCAACCCTCCAAGAACAAAAACAGCGGGCTTTTCAGGGCTTTCCATCACTTTTGTTAATGCTGAAAGCTCTTTGAAGAGAAGCCTGCCTGCCGCCGTAGGCAAAAGCTCTTCGAAAGCGACCATGGAAGGTGAGTTCCTATGTGCTGCCGAAAAAGCGTCGTTTACATAGTAATCTGCAAGAGGGGCAAGATTACGAACTATGTAGGTATTCAACATCTCATGCGCTTCGAGCTTTACAGCGTTCTCAAAGGTTGAAACTTCTTCTGTTAGATATCTAACATTTCCCAGCAGTACCGCTTCGCCTGGCTTCAGGCTTTTCACCATTTCCTGCGCAGCCGGCCCGGCAACATCATCGATGTATTTCACGGGTTTTCCAAGCTTTTCTGACAACTTTTCAGCATGCTCAGCCATGGAAATGAGATTATGGTAATCGAGCGTATCTCCCTGATGTGCTAGTATAGCCAGCTTTGCCCCTTTTTCCATTAGTTCCCTGATTGTAGGTATACTTTGAT
>NZ_CEYIHJ010000150.1:0-4643 GCF_982836095.1 Kosmotoga sp. | reverse complement strand
GAGAAATGGGTATTAGAAGGATCTATTGGAAAAGTCATTTCTAGGTATGCTCCTCAAGCTAATATTGTAATTTGGCTTAATTTTTCAAGATACTTTGCCATATATCGAGTATTGAAAAGAGTTCTTCTTCACTACAATAAAAAGACAAGAGCAGAGAATGGATATAAAAAGCGTATAATAAATGTGGCAAATAAAACTAAAAGGGAGTGAGAAACATGCTCACTTTCCTCAGCAAAAAAATAATGAGCAGATCCTTCAAAAAAACTATCTATCGCTTTCGAGAGTTGAAACCCATTAGCTTTAAAGGGAACTTTGGCGTCTATCTACACGTTCCTTTTTGTTATTCTAAGTGTTCATTTTGCCCTTTTTACAAAGAAATATACAATGCCAATTTGAAAAAATTGTATTTAGAAACGCTTCAGAAGGAAATAAAAGATACTGATATTACCGGTACAGCTAAGTGGGTGTATTTTGGAGGTGGAACACCAAACACACTGTCACTAAGGGAACTTTCCAATATCGTCAGTCTTCTCACTTCGAAAGTTACAGTTGAGGGCATGGGAATAGAACTGCTTCCGGGCTTGCTTACCTCAGATTATCTAAATGGATTGAAAGAAATTGGCTTTACGAAGGTGAGCGTAGGAATAGAAAGCTTCTCAAAAAAAGTAAGCAATCTCACAGGTCGAACAAGTGATAAGAAAATAAGCTACAAAGAAATCATAGAACTGGCGAAAAAGCTGGGGTTATGGATAAATGTTGACCTTATGGTGGGGTTGCCGGGACAAAACGAGGAAGTCTTTATCGAAGATATTTCAGGAATCTCTTATATACAGCCTAATCAAGTGACAATATACCCCTATATGAGCATTCGGAATAATGGAAAATCAATGCTTTCAGAGAAAACCCAGTTCAGCCTCATCGAGCAAGCTGCCAACCAATTAATTTCCAGCGGGTATACCCGGAAGGGAATATGGATATTTGCACAAGGTGATGAACTGTATGATTCGTCAAGGGACGAGCTTATAGAAGATTATGTGGGGTTTGGACCCGCTGCCTTTTCAACTGGGGAAAATTATAAGATTGTAAACCCGGATCTTTTTTCGTATGTCTTTGCGATAGAAAAGAGCAAAAAAATGGCGTTTATCGCTCCTAAAACTAAAACGACAGATGATTGGAGAAAATTCGCGAAAATGATCTATGACCTTAGGTGTGAACCCATTGACTCACTCCCTGAATACATAAACTCCTACATAAAGCTACTAAAAACAACCGGTTATTGTAAAAATGGTCACTTAACGAAAAAAGGCATATTCTTTGCCCACGCGCTCACAAAGACCGTTGTCGAATCGCTTCCCTTCCCGCTACAAAACCCAAGCACAGTTGAAAACTATTCAGATTATATGAGCTTCAAAAACGGCGCTATCAAAAAAGTGAACTGAACTTCTCGACCTTTCGCCAAAGAATGCGTCAACTATCCAGCCTTTAGGTTCAAGCAAGGGTTTTTGATAAAATACTAATATAGGCAATTACACGGAGGGAGCAATATGCTCAGAGTGAAAAACTTAAAAAAATCCTATGGGCACAATATAGCAGTGGACAATCTCTCTTTTGAAGTGAAAGATGGGGAAGTTTTCGCTTTGCTGGGGCCAAACGGTGCTGGAAAGACGACGACGCTCAAGTGTATTCTTGGGCTGAGAAAAAAGAACGCTGGAATAGTGAACTTTGATGGCCCCATAGCGTATTTGCCTGAAGAGAAAAACCTATATCCATCATACAAAGTTGAGAAACTAATCACCTTTGCCGGGGAATTGACAGAAGGTCTGAATGTAGAAAAGGCAATTTCTCTGGTTAAGGAATTCGATATAGATCTTAGAGAGAAAATTTCAAACCTCTCACGTGGTATGCTAACCCTCTTATATCTTGCGCTTGTCTTTTCACAAGAAGCTAATTTGTATATCATGGATGAACCCACCTGGGGATTGGACCCAATAATGCGCTCTCAAGCTTTAAAGCTTATAAAAGATCTCGCACAGTCTGGTAAAACCATACTGTACACAAGCCATATACTATCAGAAGTGGAAAAGCTCGCAGACAGCATTGCGATAATGAAAAAAGGGAAAATACTTGAAATGGGCCAAAAAGACGAGCTTATAAATAGCTACATGGCTGTAAAAGTTGAAAAAGGAAAGAAAATAAAAGGCTATCTCTGGAAAAGCACCGAAACTGAGGACATTTATATAGTGAAACGAAAAGAAGAACTGCGAGATTACGAACCTGCCCCATTCGGAGTGGTCTTTGAAGCTGTAATAAAAGGTGATGTGCAATGAAAAAAGAATTCTACGATATGAGGTTTCGCGCTTTAGTACTGTTTTTCATCATGCTAACACTTTTTCTGCTCATTGCACCTTTACAAAATTATGCCGTGGAGAGCCTGAAAAACCTTGAAAGAAGCTCAAACCAGCTATATGAAAAATATATTGGGCCTGGATATTCACAAATGCTCGCAAATTGGAGCTTTTACATGTACTCACAGTGGTTTGGGAAAAACTTTGGCCAGCTCGTACCTATAATCGCAATAGTGCTTGCTTTCCCTCTGTTTTCAAGAGAAACCGAAAACGGCACAATGGAATTTTTGCTCGCGCGCCGGAGTAGATTCAGGGTTTTCATGAGTAAAACAGCATCAGGGTTTATCGTGCTTTTTTCGTCATTGTTGTTGCTCTCGATGCTTCCAACTCTTTATTCATTTATAGCAGGGAAAGATTTTATCGGCGATGGCGTCCCCATGTTCACAACTTCTGTTTTAGCTGGCGGAACGCTCTGGTTTAGCGTTACTCTTTTCTTTTCAGTCCTGTTCAATGATCAGGTGAAACCCATACTCGCCTCTATTGGGACACTTGCCCTGACTACAGTACTGGGATTATTGAAATCACTGAGCTTTCTTAACACATACCATTACATTCTTGGGATAGACATTTTCAACTATGGTGAGGTAGATATTCCATACACACTCGCGTTAATTGTTATATCAATTATTTTGCTCTTTTCTGGATATTTCGCGTTCAAAAATAAAGAAATTTAGGAGGGATGGGCATGATTGTGGTAACCACGGATAATGTTCCGGGATATGAAATTTCAGAGGTTTTGGGTATTGTAATTGGAAACACGGTGCGGTCAAAGCACATGGGCAGAGACATAGCCGCAGCATTCAAAACTCTTGCAGGTGGCGAAATAAAAGGATACACGGAAATGCTCACTGAATCAAGAAACATAGCAATTCAACGTATGATCGATGAAGCCGAAAAAATGAATGCCGACGCCATAGTCGCCTTCAGGCTGGGAAGTTCCTCGGTAATGTCCGGAGCCGCTGAAATGCTCGCATATGGAACGGCGGTGAAGTTGAAGAAAGAAGAGTTGTGAGTTAGGAGTTAAGAGTTAGGAATTATGAGTTATGAGTCAAAAATAAGAGTTATGAGCCGTACGCACGCTAACCCCTGACGCAGTCAGGCACACCCCCAGCGTAGCTGGGCTTACCTACGCGCCAGCGCGCTCACCGGTTCTCGAATCTTAATTGAGATATGAGTTAGGAGTTATGAGATATTAGTTATGAGTGATTAGTGATTAGTTATGAGTTAATAGCTATGAATTATGAATGAAAGACAACATATATTTGGTCTTTCCCTTTTCATTTTATTGCTTCATGCGACAATAGTTTTTTCATTACAACAACACTTTCCTTAACGGAGGACAAGCTATGAACAACGGGAAGATAACTCTGAGACAACTTGAAACTCACTTATTCAAAGCGGCGGATATTTTAAGGGGCAAGATGGATGCTTCCGAATACAAAGAATATATATTCGGTATGCTTTTCTTGAAACGTGTATCGGATGTATTTAATGTGAAAAGAGAAGAAATAGAAAACAGATACAGGAAGCAAGGCTTTTTGAAAGAACAAATCAAAGAGCTTTTAGAAGATTCCAGTTCGTACGGGGATACATTCTTTGTCCCTGAAAGGGCGAGATGGGAAAACATCTTAACCCTGAAAGAAGATGTTGGTAACCATTTGAATAAAGCACTCGCAGCCGTTGAAGAAGCTAACCCTGAATTGGATGGTGTTTTAAAGCATATAGATTTTAATGCACAAAAAGGGAGAACCAGATTAAAGGATCAACAGCTCATCGATTTGATTCACCATTTCAACAAATATCGATTAACGAATGAAGATTTTGAATTCCCTGATTTGTTGGGTGCGGCGTATGAATATTTACTAAAGCAATTCGCCGATTCAGCCGGCAAAAAGGGAGGAGAATTCTATACCCCCACACAAGTCAAAAAATTGATGGTCAGTATTATAAAACCCGGAGAAGCTATGACCGTCTATGACCCAACAGTTGGGTCTGGAGGCTTTCTTATAGAAGCCAAAGAGTATGTAGAAGAGCAAGGGCAGAATTCGAGAAATTTAGCGCTATACGGGCAGGAATTCAACGGTGTAACATGGTCAATATGTAAAATGAACATGATACTTCACGGCATACCAGACGCGCACATAGAAAATGAAGATACGCTAACAAATCCAAGATTTGTCGAAAATGGCTATGTCAAGCGTTTTGACAGGGTAATTGCCAATCCACCATTTTCACAGA
>NZ_CEYIHJ010000149.1:0-4686 GCF_982836095.1 Kosmotoga sp. | reverse complement strand
GATTCTGAACGATTGATCCGAAACATCAGGATGTCTGAGGCTACCTCTTCAGCAACGGTAACTACAAGCATGCTCAATTATAAGATAATGGCAATCCCAAAGAATATCAGCTTTGATGAAATGATGAAAACGGCAAACAGCCTTGAAATGAACCTAAAATTTGAAAGAATAGGTGAAAATGTTCTGATTATCGGAAAAGATTCCGAGATAAGCTTCTTTGACCGCGTTATCACAGATATTATTAAAGCGAAGGAAACCTCGAGCAAAAACGTGGTTTTTGAGAAAAAACTGCCCGGAATAAATGGGAGCGACCTCAGCGACTACTTGCTGGCGAGAGGAGTTGAGGTATCAGTTACTGAAGTGGCAGATGGTTATCTCCTTTCTGGAAGCGCAGAAGCACTTGATAGGGCAGCCGAATTCATAGGATACCTATCCAGTGAAAGGGAGAAGGGATACCGCAAAATTGAGAAGAACTCTTTGGATATTGAGAAACTCAACAGCGTACTCGAAGAACTATCGATTGACGTGAAACTCCTTGAACTGAATAATGCTGTGTTGCTGATCGGAAAGGCAAGCGAACTTGAAAAAGCAGAAAAAGTTGTAAGAGATGTCAGTGAGTTGCCAACTGAAAATGCAACTGAGGGTGCAACTGAGAACGTGGTAAAACTTCCTGTAATAAATGGCTGGGACATCCCCAAAGTGAAGGAATACTTGTCAACGGCCGGGGTTAAGCTTGGAAACATATTTGAAGTTGATGGAGCTCTCGTGGCCGTTAGCACGCCAGAGGCCACTAAAAGGGCGATAGAGCTTCTGTCTTTGATCTCCAGTGATCAGGGTTATTACTTGAAGCTCGATAGCAACGCGATAAATGAGACTCAGCTCCAAAATGTGATTTCCACGATGAATTTGAATGTAAAATTCGTTACTCTGGAAGATGGCTGGTTGCTTGTTGGAAACAAGGCAGATGTGGAAGAACTAAAAGAAATTCTCGAAAAATCCAGCAAAGAAGAATATATGAGGTATATCAAGGGAATCACATCAAATGCCACGGAGCTTGTATCGCTTATTGAAACGGCTTTCCCGCAGGTCAAAGTATCCGTATTCGAAAAACTCGAAATGATGCTTCTCAAGTCATATGATGAGGAAGCCTTGACTAATGCAGAAAAATTCGTGGAAGGTATTCTCAGTAAAAAAGATGCAAAATCCCTGGAAGAAAGCATAAAAGCACACGATGATCTTATAGACATCAATGTAGAAAATGCAGATCTTAAAGCGGTTTTGAAAAAAGTCGCCGGAGACCTTGGAATATCGCTCCTCGTTGATGAAGCCATTAATGACAGTATTACCATTTCGGCCAAAGACCTGAGCTGGAATGATTTTCTTTCAGTGCTTGAGCATAAAGGGTACAGCGTTAGTACCGCTGGAAGCATTTATATCATATCTGTCAATACCAGAGCTGAAACACCAACCGATTCAGCCACCGAGGAGCAGATATACAGGATTTACCACAACGTTGAGGAATTCAAATCGCTCATAGAGTTTTATGGTGGTACGGTCTATACCGATCCAATCAATGGGATTGTTGTTGTCAAGGGAATTGAAAAATCCAGAGTGCAAGAAATTTTGCAGAGACTCGAATCCGCCTTCTCTTCTCCGAAAAAGCAGGTGAAAATAGAGACAAAGATCATGGACAAATCCGTATATGACAATTTAACCAAGCAGTTGCAGGCGTCGTTGAATCTGGGTTCTTCACAGCCTCAAATCCTTTTCAACAAGGATTCCATTGGGCTTTCTTTCAATGTCATAGATGTTGTGGACTTCCCGAAATTATTGGAAAACTTTATCAGTTCAGCCTCTGCAACTGTAACAGCCAGTCTTAGTCAGGGCAACAACGACTCTGATATCGTTTCCAATCCTTCGATCATTGCTTTGAGCGGTGAAGAAGCGAGGATACACATAGGGGATACCATCCCCTATACAACAAAAAAGGTGCTGGAAGACGGTACCGTTATCGAAGAATTGAATTATCTCGACACAGGTGTTGAGATGACCATAACGCCGACCATTAACGGTGATGGGACAATCATGCTTGATTTGTACATAAAAGTGAGCGATCCACAACAGTACGGGGATTACTACGGTGAAAAGACCCGTGAAGCTCAGACAAAGTTGATGATTTCAGACGGTAACAGTCTCAGCATAGGTGGTTTAATAACGGAAAAGGAGACTGTCAACGTGACCAAACTGCCGTTCCTGGGAGACCTTCCCTTTATCGGAAAACTCTTCACCACGGAGACGAAATCGAAGGAACAGCGCGAAATGGTCATCATCATCACTGCGAAGGTGGTGGAACCATAATGTTGAGAACGGAAATTTTTTCAGGGAGATTTTACGCTGGATTTCCCGAGGAACTGAGAAAGCAAATAGAAGCGTGTTTTCTTCATAAAATAGGTCCGGGTGAACTTCCCGGACCTGTTGTAAAAAAACTGGATAGAAACGTGGGGCTAATCTCGCCTCATGCTGGATATATTTACAGCGGGCCGGTTGCAGCAAGAGGTTACTATGAAATCGCGAAGATGGGAAAACCGAAAAGAGTTGTCCTTATCGGGCCAAATCACTCCGGCTATGGGAATCGTCTTTCGGCATGGCCTTCCGGTGAGTGGAGAACGCCGTTGGGAACTTTGAAAATCGATGAAGAATTCACAAGTTCTCTGATCAGCCTTGTTGAGCAGCTTTCACCTGACACCTCTGCACATTTATACGAACATTCTCTTGAAGTTCAGCTGCCTTTTCTTCAATACCTCTTCGGGAATGATTTTAAAATCGTGGCAATAACCATGATGGATCAGCGCTATGAAACGTCCAGAAAACTCGCCGAAGGTATAAAAAAGCTCATGGGTGATACAGGAACATTGATTGTTGCGTCATCGGATTTGAACCATTATGAAGACCATGAAACAACAACAAAGAAAGATGATTTCCTCATCGAATGCATAAAAAGCCTCGATGTCAAAGGGCTTTTTGAAGAGGCTGCAGCAAGAAAAATATCTGCCTGCGGGCTTGGACCGATTGCCATAGCCTTGATGCTATTTAACAGCGTGGTTATTGGAAAGCACGCTACCAGTGCTGAAACCTCTGGTGACTATTTACACACCGTGGGGTATCTTTCCGCGATACTCACTTAAAGATCAGCCAGAAGGTGTTTGTTCCTTCTTTAGATTCCACTTTGAGTTCCCAGGAATACTTCTCTGCGATGTTTTTGGCTATGGTAAGCCCAAGGCCATGACCCTCTTTTGCAAAATCAAGTCTGAAAAAGGGATCAAAGATTTTTTGCCGGTACTCTTCCATGATTTCCGGACCTGGATTGGAAACTCCGAATCTGTCTTTTTCAACTATTACTGTTATATCCCCATTCAGTGGGGAATGTTTTATAGCATTGTCGAGAAAAACTCTCAATATGACTTCAATGGGCTCTTTGGGAAGCTTTACTACGGATTTTTCCCTGTAATCAATGAGAAGCTTTCGGGAATGGTAAAGATTTCTAAATTCCTCTACAACACCACTCACAAGATCACAAAGATTCATCTTTTCGGAATTGAACTCGGTTGTTGGAGAACTCAACAAGAGGAGTTTTGTTACAAGGGCATTCAGCTTCTCCGCGGTAGCACTGATTGTAGATAAAGATTTCTGTGCGACTTCTTCATCTTGAAGCCCCCAGCGGAGCAACATGTTTGTGTAGCCAATGATATTTGCAAGTGGCGTTTTCAGCTCATGGGCCGCGTACGATGCGAAACGCTTTTCTTCCTCGATGTTGGCGCGTAGCCTTTCTATCATCTTGTTTAGTGTGGCTATGAATTTGGCTGTATTTCGGTCAAGCCCCTCCGTAGGTAAAAAGCCCTCCATTTTCCTTGAAATTTCTTCTGCCCTCTCTATGAGCTCTCTGAAGCTCTCGGTTGTTCTCCGATAATATATGAATACGGAAAGCAATATAATTCCGGTGCTGACAAGCCACAGCAAAAAAAATGCTCGGGAGGTTTTTTGCAATATAGTTGCGGTTTTTTCGCCGGGCTGAGCGATGACGAGTTTTCCTTTCGGGGAGTCGATAATTGAGGTAAATACCGTTTCCGAACCGATTCGCACCAATCTGTCTTTTCTGACTTGAGATAAATCAAACTGGTCCGAGATATCCAGTGCGTCATATATAGTTTTGGGTTTGCCATTTATCAGCAGAAAAACCGAGACAGGAATTTTCTTGAGAATTCTGTTATCAATTCCATTGTCACCAATAAGCCTGATTTCCTTTGAAATCACCAGGACATTCTTTTTTATTGCTCCAATGACAATATTCCTTACAAAAAAGTAAGCCATTGTAACAACGATAAGAGAGCTGATAATACTCACCAATGAAATGACAAGTATATTCTTAGATTTTGAGTACATAACCTATCCCCCTGACTGTTTCGATCCTCATGTTCAGTTTTTCGATTTTCTCCCTTAGATATTTTATATATACGGGAATGATGCTATCTGATACCTTTTTTTCAACACCCCAGATGTGAACAACGAGATCATCTTTTTTTACAACATTACCGGCATGATTATATAGTAATTGAAAAATATCGTATTCTAATTTTGTAAGCCGAACACGTCGATTTTCCCGTTCAACCTCCCTTAAACTTTCATGTA